>JBOGGP010000092.1:0-9143 GCA_050744105.1 Acidimicrobiales bacterium | reverse complement strand
GTAACATATGAAAGCCTATCACAGATGCCCCCAGCGCGCAAGCCGGTGGTTTTGATGTAATTGTGGTGTAACATCTGGTCCCCCGGGTCTTCACCACCGGCCCCGGTGCAAGACCTCTTCGATCCCTTTCCGCCGGCGCCGGGCTGCCGCAGCGGCGGCCATCGCCGGCGCCGCCCCGTCGCCAGCCGCCGCCTCCCCGGCCGGCGCCACCCCGTCGCCAGCCGCCGCCTCCCCGGCCGGCACCACCCCGGCCTCCCCGGCCGGCACCACCCCGGCCGGCGCCATCCGGGCCGACGGCTGGCCCTGATCCTTGCCCTCGGCGCCGGCCGGCCATCCCAGGGCCACGGCGCCGAGCGGTTCCCACCCCGCCGGCACTCCCAGCTCGGCGAGGAGCTCGGCGGGGTCCCGGTGCAGGGCGAACAACAGCGCCCCCACTCCCTCTGCCACCGCCCCCAGCAGCAGGAGCTGGAGGGCCATGCCCCCGTCGACCAGCCAGTACGGCACCGGCCAGCCCTCGATCCGGTCCCGGCCCGCCTTCGGGCTCACCGGGCGCGCCCGGACCTTGTCGGGCTCGGAGTAGCGGGCCAGGTAGGCGGCCGGGCTGACCAGGGGCAGCACCACCACCGGGGCCCGGACCACGCCGGCCGGGTCGGGGTCGGCCAGCCACTCCGCCTCAGTGGTGAGGGACCAGAAGCGCCCCGTCTCCGCCCCTTCCAGGACCACCCAGGCCCAGCCCTGGGTGTCTCCCGCCGAGGGTGCCCGCCGGGCCCGGTCGACCAGCCGGTCCACCGTGGCCGCCGGCAGCGGCCGGGGCGAGAAGTCCCGGCACATGCGGCGCCGGCGGATGGCCTCGTCTAGCTCCACGACCCGACCGTAGCGACGTCCGCCCACCGCCCGCCGGCCGCCCGTGGGGAATGACGACCCGCGGAGTAGGGTTTTGATCATCATGGCCAGCTTCCGTGACTTGCTCCGTGACACCAAGGCCCGTATCCGGGAGGTGGACACCGCCGGCGCCGCCGAGGAGGTGGCCAGGCCGGGGACCGTGGTCCTCGACGTCCGTGAGCCCGACGAGTACGACCAGGGGGCGCTGCCCGGCGCGCTGCACATCCCTCGGGGCCACCTCGAGAGCCAGGTCGAAAGCCGGGTGGCCGACCACGACGCCCACCTGGTCGTCTACTGCGCCGGCGGGACCCGGTCGGCCTTCGCCGCCGACACCCTCGGCCAGCTGGGCTACGGGGACGTGATCTCGATGGCCGGCGGGTTCAACAAGTGGAAGGACGAGGGCCGCCCGTGGTCCGCCCCGGTCTCGCTGGCCGCCGACCAGCGCAACCGCTACCAGCGCCACCTGCTGCTGCCCGAGGTGGGCACGGCCGGCCAGGCCAAGCTCCTCGCCTCCAAGGTCCTGCTCCTCGGCGCCGGCGGCCTGGGCTCGCCGGCGGCCATGTACCTGGCCGCCGCCGGCGTGGGGACGCTCGGGATCATCGACATGGACGTGGTCGACGAGTCCAACCTGCAGCGCCAGATCCTGCACAACATGGACCGGCTGGGCGACCGCAAGGTGGACTCGGCCAAGAAGACCCTCACCGCCATGAACCCCGACGTCGACGTCGTCACCTACGACGTGCGCCTGGGGGCCGACAACATCCTGTCGATCTTCGAGGGCTACGACGTCATCGTCGACGGCACCGACAACTTCCCGACCCGCTACCTGGTCAACGACGCCTCGGTGAAGCTCGACATCCCCGTGGTCCACGGCTCCATCTACCGCTTCGACGGCCAGGCCAGCGTGTACCTGCCGCACGTGGGGCCGTGCTACCGCTGCCAGGTGCCCGAACCCCCCCCCGCCGAGCTGGCCCCCTCCTGCTCCGAGGCCGGTGTGCTCGGGGTGCTGCCCGGGATAATCGGCAGCATCCAGGCCATGGAGGCGATCAAGCTGCTGCTGGGCGTGGGCCAGCCCCTGGTGGGCCGGCTGCTGGCCTACGACGCCCTCGAGGAGAGCTTCCGGACCTTCAGGGTCAACCGGGACCCCACGTGCGCAGCGTGCTCGATCCCCCCCGCCGACGTGGTCATCGCCGACTACGACGAAGGCTGCATGCCGCACCCGATCGCACCGCCGGCCCGGTAGTCAGGAGCGGGGCAGGGGAAAGGGGCCGCCGCCCGGCTCCCGCACGCGGCTCCCCCGTCCGATCGCGGTAGGACCGGGGGCCTGAGCGGCAGGGCGAGGGCAGCAGGGCGAGGGTAGGGTGGCCGGCCATGCGCTGGCGCCTGGCCCTGCTGCCTATCTCCGCGGCGACCCTGGCCGGCTGCGGCCTCGGAGCCTCGGCCGCCAACGACAACCCGGCGATTGGCCCTGGGTCGCTGGCCCCCCCGGCGACGGCCGCCTCGCCCGTCGCCCCCGGCTCGCCCAAGGTCAGCGTGGTCACCCTGGCCGGGACCAACGTGGCCTACCCCGAGGTCGCCGGCAGCCCGGCCGTCAACCGCCAGCTGCTGGCCATGGCCCGTGCCGACGCCCGGAGCTCGCCGGCCTGCCAGGAGGACGTGGTCCGGGTCACTCCGGCCCTGGCGTCGTTCCGCACCACCTGTGGCTCGCAGATCTCCACCGCCACCTTCAACCTGCGCAACGGCCGCCTCCTCAGCCTGGACGACGTTTTCAAGGGGGCGTGGCTGGCGGCGCTGTCGTCCGCCGCCGTGGCCCAGCTGCGCGCCGGCGGCGCGCCGGCGGCCGTTGCCGGACGGGTCGCCGGCCCGGTAGCAGCCAACTTCTCGGCGTGGGCCCTCGACCCCGACTCCCTCGAGGTCACCTTCCCCCTCCCCGGCGGACCGGTGACGGTCGACTTCCCGCTGGCGTCACTGTCGGCCTACCTCCGCCCCGGCTTCTGACCCGAGGCCGGACCCTCGGGCCTGCGTCACTTAGGCTGGTCCTATGGGGCCGGCCAGCCTTCCGGGCAAACTCCGGCGCACCGACTCGGGCATCGAGATCCAGCCCCTCTACACCGAGGCCGACCTCGACGGCTGGGATCCAGGGCGGCGCCTGGGCCGCCCGGGCTCGTACCCCTTCACCCGCGGGGCCTACCCGAGCATGTACCGGGGGCGCACCTGGACCATGCGCCAGTACGCCGGGTTCGGCAGTGCCGAGGCCACCAACCAGCGGTGGCGGATGCTGCTGGCCAACGGCAGCACCGGCCTGTCGTGCGCCTTCGACCTGCCTACCCAGATGGGCTACGACTCCGACCATCCGCTGGCCGACGCCGAGGTGGGCCGGGTGGGCGTCGCCATCGACTCCGTCGACGACATGCGCCTCCTGCTCGCCGGCCTGCCGCTCGGCGCCGTCACCGTGTCGATGACCATCAACGCCACGGCCGCAGTGCTCCTCCTGCTCTACCAGCTGGTCGGCGAGGAGCAGGGGGTGCCCCCCGCCTCGCTGCGAGGGACGGTGCAAAACGACATCCTGAAGGAGTACGCGGCGCGCGGCACCTACATCTACCCGCCCCGGCCGTCCATGCGCCTGGTGACCGACACCCTGGCCTACTGCCGGGACCACCTGCCGGCGTGGCACGGCATCTCCATCTCCGGCTACCACATCCGGGAGGCCGGCTCGAGCGCCGTCCAGGAGCTGGCCTTCACCCTGGCCAACGCCGTGGCCTACGTGGCCGCCGCCGTGGAGGGAGGCCTGGCCGTGGAGGACTTCGCCCCCCGCCTCAGCTTCTTCTGGAACGCCCACAGCAACTTCTTCGAGGAGGTCGCCAAGTTCCGGGCTGCCCGGCGCATGTGGGCCCGGATCATGACCGAGCGCTTCGGGGCGACCGACGAGGCCAGCCGGGCGATGCGCTTCCACGCCCAGACCGGGGGATCCACCCTCACCGCCCAGCAGCCGGACAACAACGTCGTGCGCGTCACCCTCCAGTGCCTGGCCGCGGTGATGGGAGGGACCCAGAGCCTCCACGCCAACGGCTTCGACGAGGCCGTGGGCCTTCCCACCGAGCGGGCGGCCCGCCTGGCCCTGCGCACCCAGCAGGTCATCGCCGAGGAGTCAGGCGTGGTCGACACCGTCGACCCCCTGGCCGGGTCGTACTTCGTGGAGGCCCTGACCGACGCCGTCGAGGCGGCGGCGTGGGGCTACCTGGAGCGCATCGACGCCCTCGGCGGCGCGGTGGCAGCCATCGAGTCGGGGTGGGTGGCTGCCGAGATCGAGGCGTCGGCCTACGACCAGGCCCGCGCCGTCGACGCCGGCGCCAAGGTGATCGTGGGCGTCAACCGCTACCTCGACGACGGGCCGGGGGACCAGCCGGCGGCCGGCGCCGAGGTGTTCCCCTTCGACGCCGGCCTCCAGGCCGCACAGGTCGCCCGGGTGCGGGCCACGCGTGCCGGGCGCGACCAGACGGCAGCCGATGCCGCCCTGGCCGACCTGGCCACGGCCGCCGCCGGCACCGCCAACGTGCTGGTGCCCATGAAGGAGGCCCTGCGCCGCCGGGCCACCCTGGGCGAGGTCGCCGACGTGCTCCGCCGGGCCTTCGGCGAGCACGGCGAGGTTCACTGATGCCCATCCGACTGGTGATCCTGGGCGGGGGGCCGGGTGGCAACACGGCGGCCACCCATGCCGCCCGGCTCGGTGCCCGCGTCACCCTGGTCGAGCGCGACGTCCTCGGGGGGGCCGCTCACCTGTGGGACTGCATCCCGTCCAAGACCATGATCGCCACCGGCGGCGCGGTGAGCTTCACCCGCCGGGTGGCGGGCATGGGCTTGCGCCAGGTCGATCCCGTCCTCGACGTGGCCGCCCAGCGGTCGCGGGTCCGCGCCATCGAGGACCACCTGAGGTCGCAGGTGGAGGTGCTGCTGGCCAGCCAGGGCGTGCGCCTGGTGCGGGGGACCGGCCGGGTGGCCGGCCCCCACGAGGTGGTGGCCGAGACGTCGGCGGGTACCGAGTCGATACCCGCAGACGCTATCGTGGTGGCTACCGGGAGCCGGCCCCGCGTCCCCGACTGGGCCACGCCCGACGGGGACCGGGTCCTCACCACCCGCCAGGCCTACCCGCCGCCGGTGGTGCCCGAGCACCTGGTGGTGGTGGGGTCGGGGGTGACGGGGGTGGAGTTCGTGCACATGTTCTCGTCCTTCGGGTCACGGGTCACCCTGGTGGTGAGCCGCCAGCAGGTGCTGCCCAGCAAGGACGCCGAGGTGGCGGCGGCCCTGGAGGAGGAGCTGCTGGCCCGGGGGGTGAGGCTGCTCAAAGGAGCTCGTGCGGTGTCGCTGGCCAGGAGCCCCGACGGGGTCGAGGTGGGCTGCGACGACGGTCGCAGCGCGCTCGGCAGCCACGCCCTGCTGGCCGTCGGCTCGGTGCCCAACTCCGACGGGCTGGGGCTGGAGGCGGCAGGCGTCCTCCTCGACGCCGGCGGCTACGTGCCCGTCAACCACCACTGCCAGTCCGCCGTCCCCCACATCTACGCCGCCGGTGACGTGTCGGGCAAGCTGCCGCTGTCGTCGGTGGCCTCCATGCAGGGGCGCAAGATCGCCGAGCACGTAATGGGTGTGGACAGCCGGGAGCACCGCCACATCGACTACGAGAAGGCGGCCTCGGCCATCTTCACCGAGCCCGAGATCGCCGACGTCGGCCTGGCCGAGGCCGAGGCATTCTCCTCCGGTCGCAAGATCCGGGTCACCAAGGTGCCGTACGCGGCGGCGGCCAAGGCCCTGATCAACGACGACTCCCGGGGCTTCGTCAAGATCATCTCGGACCCGGCCACCGGTGTGGTCCTCGGCGGCTCCATCGTGGGGCGCCATGCCGCCGAGCTGATCTCCGTCCTGGCCCTGGCGGTCACAGCCAACCTCAAGGTGAGCGACGTGGTGGAGAGCTGCCTGGTCCATCCCACGCTTGCCGAGGCCCTGGCCGACGCCGCCGACTGAGGGGTCGCCAACCGCTGAGTAGCCCGAGGCCGGGCGGTGATCTTGCCAGCAGAAGGGTCGGAGGTCGCTGCCGAGAGCATCTGCGTAGCCGCGCTGCGGTAGGCTATGGGTAGGCGATTCCGGTAGGGCGCCCTGTATGTCGTGATCCTCGAGGATCTTGGTGTTGGTCGTGCCATGGCGCAGGCCGTTCACGTCACGGTCGAACTGGCCCCTACGCCACCACCTCGATACGTCTTCGCCTTGGAGGCGCCCGCGTATGTGCTGATGGATCTGGCGGAGCTGGACGGAGTGGCTATCTTCAGCGAGCCCGACCTGCGGGGGCGGCTCACCGCGGTGGCCATGATCGCCACCGAAGCACACCAAGCTCCCCTTCTACCCCTGCGACGATATGGGGGGGAGGTGAGACAGATGGAAGAGAACATGCAGTGGCTCCAGAGGAAATGCCAGGCTCAGCGTGACGCGCTTCGTTCCCTGAACCGCCGGGTGGTCGCCCAGCGGGCAGTCCTGCGACGCTTGGCTGAGTTGGGCATGGTCCTCGCCGCCGAGCAGTGGTCGGAGTTGCGCCACGCCGGACTCGACGAGGAAGCCCTATCCGAGGACGTCCGTCAGGAGGCGCCGGCCTCGGTGTAAGACATACAGGCCGGGCCGCACGGTCCGTTGGGGTCCGGCCACATGCCCTCATAGCTCAGCTGGCAGAGCGGGCCACTCTAAATGGCTGGTATGGGGTTCGAGTCCTCGTGGGGGCACTCACTCACTCAAAGACAGATCAGGTAGACGGACAGAAGTCAGATGTGCCGAGGCGCGATCGGCGTCCCACGTCGGTGCTCCCAGGGTCGGCGACGGCCAAACCGGAGCGCATCGGGCGGTTCCCGCCGTGCGCATCCGTGCCGCCCGACCTCGCATGCTCGCCGTCGAGGCAGAGCTCGCGTCGGTACCGACTGAGGGGTGGCTTGGGGGGGAAGGGGGGGGAAGGGGCCCGAAGTTGGCCTGTCTGAAGGCGAGGCGTGGGAGCACAAATGCGCGTAGCTTTGTTTTGGCGGGAGGGTACCGCGCATTTGTGTGCCGCCGGTGGGCGAAAATGCGCGGTACCGCGCCTTTCGGTAAAATCCCCGCGCATTTGTGCACCGTTGACCCCCCAGGGACCCCCCCCAGACCCCCCCCAGAGCCGCCGGCGCTGCGGCGGTCGGCGAAGCCGAGCGAGGAAGCCGCGCCGTGGGGCGACCGGGCATGGGGGCGAAGGTGCCACGCAAGGGCACTGAGGCGGCACTGGAGGGCCCGGCCGAGCTAAAGGCCGCCGGTGGCCCCGCCGACAAGGAAGGGGTGGCTGGACGAGGTGGATGGAGGCGCAACGGTCGCCGGCGCAGGTGCTGGGCCGGCGCCGCGTCGGTGTTCACCGTGGTCATCGTCGGAAGCTGGCTGCCGGGCACGGCCCGCTCCTACGCCGCCGAGCCGGCGGCCACCCCCTCCGCCTGCACCGCCGGGCCCCACCTGAGCTCGACGTTCCTGCCCACGTACCTGGCCGTCGGATGGGACGAGGCCACCTGGGCGTCCAAGCTGGCCGCCCTGAGGGCGGACTGCATCACCAACGTCGTCATCCAGTACAGCGCCGATGTCACCACCCAGACCGCCTACTTCCCCACCACCCTGTCCGGCTGGACGGAGAGCTCCGGCAGCCCGGTGGTCGCCGACGCCCTGGCCGCGGCAGACGGTGCCGGGGTCACCGTGACCGTCGGTCTGGCCACCAACGACCGGTGGTTCTCCCAGCATGCCGACCCGGTGGCCATGACGGCCCAGGCGGCCACCGACGTCGCCGTGGCCGACCAGCTGTGGGCGCGGTACCGGGCCCATCCGTCTCTCGCCGGGTGGTACCTGCCCCTCGAGGTGGACTCGACCAACTTCACCAGCACCCCGGCCCAGCAGGCGATGGCGACCTACTACGCAGCGGTGGCCGGCCATCTCCACGCCCTGGCCCCCGGGCTGCCGGTGATGGTCGCCCCGTTCTTCGACGCCGCCGGCCCCGGCGGCCAGACGCCGTCGCAGTGGCAGGCCATGTGGGCCTACCTCGTCGCCCAGGCTCCCCTGGACATCGTCGCCGTACAGGACGGTGCCGGTGACTCGGGTGCGGTGGACGGGTCGCTCGGGGCCGCCCCGGTGACCCCCGCCCAGCTGACCACGTGGTTCGCCGCCACCGCCGCCGGGGTCGCCCGGGGCAATCCGGGGGCGGCGGTGTGGGACGACGTCGACCTCTACTCCCCCCAGGACGGCCGGCCCATGCCGACCGCCCAGGTCGTGGGCGACATGGCGGCGGCGGCCCCGTCCGTCCAGGCCTTCACGTCCTTCAGCTGGTTCTCCCAGCTCGACCCGTCCTGGATCGGCACGACCGTCTACGAGGACGCCTACCGGTCCTACGCCACCACCGGCGCAGTGCCGGCGGAGGTGGTGGGGACACCCGGCCCGGTCGCTGCCACCGCGTCGGACAGCCACACCGTGGTGCTCAGGTGGGGACCGGCCACGGCGCCGGCCGGCGTGGCCGGGTACCTCGTTTACCGTGACACCGCCCTGGTCGCCGTGGTCCGGGGGGCGGCGACGTCGAGCCTCACCGATGCCGACGCGTCGAGCGGCCCGGCGACCTACGCCGTGGCCGCCTTCGATGCCGCCGGCAACCGCTCGCCGGCCGTGCCCGTGGCGGTGACCGTCCCGCCCGAGCCCGACCACGTCGACGTGGCCACCGGCCTGCCCTACTCGGCCACGGTCGCCGCCCAGGCTCCCTACCAGGACCCCGGGACCAGGCTCACCGCCGGCGTCGCCGCCCCGGCCTCCTACACCGACCCGGCCTGGCAGGGGCGGGCCACCTCGGAGCCCTACAGCCTGACCGTGGACCTGGGCTCGGCCCAGGCCCTCAACCAGGTGAGCATCGAGGGACTGGCCGACCTGGCCGTGGGCATCTACCTGCCGGCGGCGGTCACCTGGACGACCAGCACCGACGGCACCAGCTTCGTGCCCCTCGCCGGGCCCCTCTCCCGTCCCGCCGCACCGGTGGCACCTGCGGTCGCCCGCTACGTGGCCACCGTCCCGGCCGGTGTGACGGCTCGCTGGGTCAGGGCCACCGTCGCTCCCATGGCTGCCTACATTGACTGGACCTTCGTGGCCGACCTGACGGTGGACCGCTTCGTGGCGGCCACCCCCACGCCCCCGACCCCCACGCCCCCGACCCCCACGCCCCCGACCCCCACGCCCCCGACCCC
>JBOGGP010000091.1:0-9190 GCA_050744105.1 Acidimicrobiales bacterium | reverse complement strand
CACCTCCAACGTGATGTCCTCCTGGTTGGGTTGTGCAGGTATCTAACCCACATTCTCCCAGATCAGGAGGGCATTACGGTGGATTTAGCGGGCTCCCCGCCTGGATTTCATGAATGACCCAGGCTAGCGTCGAATCAATATTGGAGAAGGTGGGGCGCGGCCGAGTAGTTCTGGCGAGTGTGTAAAGGTATAACTGAGACACTACACTAGAGCTCCCGTCGGGCGGCAAACGCAAGGGTGAACCCAAGGAGATCTACTGGGCAGCCGAAGCGCCTGGTGCGGACCACCATCGCCGAGACCGTCGAGCTCGAGCGCCGCCAAGAACACCGTGGCCGTCCCGGCAGCAATACCCGCTTCCGCCGCGTCGAGCGTCACCGCTTCTCGATCTCGGTCGACACCGACGCCGTCGCCTAAGGAGCTGCGTCCGACGGCTGCTTCCCCTTCGTCACCACCGAGGCCGGGTACTCCTCGGCGATGCGGTGCTTGCGCTCCTCGCCCTTGCCGTCGATGACCGGCACGCCATGGGCGTGCGCCCCCGCCCGAACCCGCCGAGCGAGGCGCCGCCGTCCGCATCAGGTGGGCGTGGTCGGGCTCATCGTCGCTGCCCCCATGCCACCGACGCCACCACACCCCGAACCCGCCCGGGTGTGACCGAGCGAGCAGTAGGCGTTGACGACCACCCGGTCCACTCAGTCATACCGGGTAGCTGCCGGTCAGTGGATCCCCGTAACGTTCACTCACCCCGTCGGTCATGCGGATCAGGCTACGACGGTTCCCCACCACCCGCCCAAAACCCCGGCCCTTCCTTCCGGGCGGAGTCCAGGAATGTAGGTAAGCTTGGCGAAGCTAAGCTGGTCGACGAAGCCGGGCCCTCTCTGAACGAGCACCAGGCGTCAGGTACCTGCCGACCCGGGCGCAGCTGTCACGGTCACGAAGTCTCGGGTCCACCCCGAGATGTACTGGTCGGCGGGGCGGTACTGACCGGGTACGGCGGCTTGCAGCGGCCCTCCCGGGCTGGATGCCAGATCTAGCTGCACCCACTCCGGGTTGATGTCGAGCTCCATGGCATCGGTGGCGGCCGCATCGACAAGGGCCTGGGCCATGTCCGACGGCAGGGCGTGGGCGCTCCCGGCGTAGAGGATGTCGCCGCCGGCGTCCTGGCCCAGTGCGCTGCGGGCCACGTTGGGCACCCCGCCGAGGGTGTCCCCCCATGCGGCCACGTCGGTGACGGTGGGGCTGGGTGCACCGTCGGCGAGGAGGGGGCCCAGGTTCTGGCGCACGGCCACCACCTGCTCGCCGGGGGTGGGGAGCCCCCCTTGCCAGGAGCCCACGTGGGCGGTGCCGTCGCTGTCGATGACAAAGCTCTCCAAACCTGCCCTCAGGGGGAGCAGGACGGAGCCCCCCACCTCGAAGCCTCCTGCTCCGGCGGAGGCTTTGAAGCCGCCGTTGAACCCGGCGAGCAGGACCGCCCGCTCGGCGGAGGTGACCACCGAGGCGTCGGCCGCCGGGAGCGCGGTACCGGCGGACGGGGGGTCCTGGCTGCCCACGTGGAGCTCGAATCGGGTCATGCCGGCCCGGAAGCGGGCAACCGTGACGCTCGCCCCGTCGGGCAGGGTGACGGTGCGCTCGTCCACCACGGTCCCCGCCGGCGCCGCGTAGACGGCCGTCCATCCAGCCTGGTCGGGCGGCGGGGTCGAGGTCGTCGTGACCGGAGGCGGTGGGGCGGTCGTCGCAACCGAGGCCGGCGGGGCAGGGGACGTGGCCCTGGTGGTCACCCCGGGGCCGGGGGCACTGGCGGCCGAGCCCCCTCCCGGGCTACTAGGCGGTGACCCGCACCCGGTCAGGGTCACAGACGCGCTGGCCAGCGCCAGGGCGCCCCACCTGCCGGGCCGCCAGGCCCGCCGCGCCGCAGCCCTGGCGCCGGGCCCGGCGTTACCCCGAGTGCCGGCCACCGGACCACGGACCCCAGGCGTTGGCCAGTCCGGTGGTGGCCAGGGCCAGGACCAACCCAGCGGCGAGGGCGGCGGCCAGGAGCAGCTGGCGGCGCCGGGGGGAGGGGACCCACGAGCGGTAAGAGTGTGGCGCCAGGTCTGCCCAGGTCAGCTGGCTGGCCCGGCGGACGTGGGCGACGACATGGACCGCCATCGCTGCGAACCAGATGACAAAGGTGGCCTTGTGGGCAGCAACCAGCGTGGCCGCCGCCGGACCGGCGATGGTGGCGGCCACGCCGGTGGCAAAGACCGCCACTGTGCTGAGCGTCACCACCGGTCCGAGGGCACGTAGCAGGGGCCGGGGCGGCCCCGCCTGGCGGTAGCGGGAGTCGTGGAGGTAGTAGCGCCCGAAGCGCCACAGGGTGGAGCCCATCTTGACGGCGATGGGAGGGATCAGGGCCACCCCGATGGCAATGTGCCAGCCGATCAGCGGCCGGATCGACACGATGGTCAGTCCCTCGGCGAAGAGCAGCCCGATCAGGATCAGCCCGGTGGCGGCGGTGAGCCGGGCGTTGGCTTCCACCCCCGGGCCGACCTGCCTCGATTGGGTGTGGCGGCGGGGGAGGCGTGACGCCGGCCAGATCACGGGGTGGACCTTTCCAGGAGCAGGGCGAGGGTGGGGCAGGCGGCCACCGCCCGGCGGGCGTGGGGGAGGAGGCCAGGTGGCAACGGGCGTCCGTCGACGATGGGGTAGCCCCAGTCGTCGAGATCGACGACCTCGGGCAGGAGCTCGGCGCACAGCCCGTGACCCTCGCAGCTTATGGGGTTGACACGCAGCGTCCAGCTCATCTCAGCGTCCAGCTCATCTCAGCGTCCAGCTCATCTCAGCGTCCAGCTCATCTCAGCGTCCAGCTCATCGCCGTCGGGAGCGCCCCACCGGTGGAGCCTGCCCACGCCGGCGGGGCCGAAGCTCCCCGGCACGGCTGGTGGCGTCGGTGGGCGCTGACGTCGGTGGCAAAGGTGGCCAGCGCCGAGGCCATCAGCCGGGCGGCGCCGTCGGGGTGACGGCAGGCTCCCCTCCCCCTCACCTGCCCGGCCCATCGCTCCAGCCACTCGACGACGTCGCCGCCGGCGGTGCCGAGAGCAAGGTCCCCGGCGGCGGAGGCCATGGCGGCCAGACCGTTCACGCAGGGTCCGCACTGCCCGGCGCCCTGGGCAGCCAGGTAGGCCATGATCCTGGCCGTCTCCGAGACGCCGCAGGCATGCAGGGGCAGGACGACCACAACGCCGGCACCGAGGATGCCCCCGTGGCGTCGCAGCGCCTCCTCGCTCAGGGGCATCACCCAGGTGCGTGGGAGGGCGGGCATCCAGGCGCCGGCGTACCCGCCGATCAGGTACGCCCCCGACCGAGCGCTCGGACCTCCCGCCGATCCGATGACGTCGCCGAGCCGGGCCCCCCTCGGCACCTCCAACACCCCCGGCTGGGCCACCGCGCCGGTGACGGTCACCAGCGTCGATCCGGGCTCGGACGCCGTGCCCACCCCCCGAAACCAGCCGGGGCCGTGCCGGGCGATGAGCGCCAGGTGGGCCAGTGTCTCGACGTTGTGGACGAGGGTGGGTTGGCCGCCGACGCCGCGCTCGTAGGGGCGGGGCGGCACGAACCCGGGAAGTCCGGGGCCACCGTTGACGAAGTCGACCAGGGCGCTCTCCTCCCCGGCGATGAAGCGCTCAGGCAGGGCTATCACCTCGAGAGGCACCCGGTCCAGGTCCAGCCGTGCCCGCTCGGACATGGCGCCGGTGACCGTGGCCACGTTGTGCGAGGTGACGGCCACGATCACCCGGGACGCTCCCACCGCGGCGGCCGCCAGGGCGGCGCCGTCGAGGACCAGGTGGGGGTTCTGGCCGACTAGGACCCGATCTTTGGCGCTGGCCGGTTCGCCCTCGGCGCCGTTGGCCACGACCACCGGCCGGCCACGGCGCCCAGCGACCGAGGCCATCTTGCGGGCGGTTGGAAATCCGGCGCCGCCCCGACCGCACAAGCCGGCCCGGCCCACCACCTCGACGAGGGCGTCGCCGCCGCGCCGCCGGCCGGCGACGGCGGGCACGGCGCCGTGGATGGCGACGTGCTCGGACAACGACATGGGCCGCCCGTCCCGGTGCCAGCCCCGCAGCAGCCGGGGCATCGCCTCCGCACCGCGCGAAGCTGTCACGGGCTGGCTCCAGCCACCTCCGGCTCCCGTCATCGGCTGCCGTCACCGTCGCCTGAGCCACCCGCCGGCTCGCCGGCGGCCGAGCTGGCGTGGAGAGATCCCTCCACGGTGGCGGCCGCCGGATCGATCTGCAGGTCCATGCGCAGGGTCAGCGCCGGCGCCCCGGCGGCTGTAACGGAGGCCACGATCTCGGTCCCACCGAGGGTCACCACCGTTCCCCGGTACGCCAGGGGAGCGCCGGCCGGGCCGAAGGTGACGGCGCTGGAGCCGAGCGACACCCCGCCGCCGGCGGGCCGGCCCGTCAGCACTACGTCGACGGTGCCGGCCATGGCTCCCGACACCTGGGCCGAGATGTCGATGGTGACACTGCCGGACGGGCTGGGGCCGCGGCGCGTCAGGGTCCCGACCACCGAGGCCGAGAAGGGCGCGGACGGGATCCCGCCCGCCCCGGCGGTGACGGGCGCGCCTGACCCGGTCGCCGCCGGCCCCGACGTCGGGACAGCCGCCGGCGACGACCCGGCGGCTAGCAACGTGGCCGGAGTCCCGGCCCTCCTGGCCCACCCGGGGCGCAGCGGCCCCGACGCCGTCCACAGGCCGGCCACTACGACCGTCGCCACCGTGGCCACCCCACCAGCCAGGCGGGTTCGGGCACTCGCTGGCCAGCCGTGGACCAGGCGCCATCCCAGGGCGACCACCACCCCGGCGACGCAGCCGACGTCGACGAGGAGCACCCAGCCCAGCCGGGTGTCCGTCCCGGTGCCCAGCCCGTGGACCACGGCGACCGGCCACGACAGGTAGGCGGCCCAGTGGACGGCCCGCCAGGCCCGGTAACCGAGCCGATGTCTCAACAGGCTGGTCACCACCAGGGCCAGGACCAGGTCGAAGGCCAGGGTCCCGAGTCCCAGCCACACCGGACGGTAGGTGGAGCCGAAGGGGACGACCACGGCCAGCCATCCGACCGGCGCGAAGGTGTCCGCCTCGGCGGTGACGATGTGGACGGCCAGCACCACCACCACCAGCAGCGACACGTTGCGGTGCAGCCCGGCGGTGGCGAACCGGGGCCAGCGGGTGGGGCCCCACCGGCTGACGTTGACAACGCCGAGGACGACCGACGCGCTGAGAAGGATGAGGGCGACCAGCCCGGTCCCACGGGTCAGATACCACAGGGGGCTCGGCCCGGCAGGTCCCAGCGTCGCCGCGGTCATGACCGCTCGGGAGGCCACCCGGCGACGGTGCGCACCGCCCCGCCGTTGTCGACCAGCCGAGCGGGCAGGCCCAGATCCTCGAGCCAGGGGGCCGCCCCGGTGCCGAGGACGAGGGCGGCGGTGGCGGCGGTGTTGGCGGCGACGCAGGTGGCAGCGGCGACGCTGGCCGTGCGCCAGGGTCCCGTCGCCGGCCGGCCGGTACCCGGGTCGACGACGTGGTGGAGGATCTCGTCGCCCCGGCGCCAGGCCCTCACCGCGATCGACGACGTGGCCAGGCCTCCGGCGCTGGCACGGACCGTCTGACCCGGGGCGCCCGGCGGGGCCCGGTGGTCGTCGGTGACCCTCACCTCCCAGCCCTCGGCCGGAGCGGGTCCGGCCATGGCGATGTCGCCTCCCAGCCCGACGAGCACGCCGGCGCCGGTGACCGCCGCCGCCCGGCCCGCCGCCCGGTCGGCGGCCAGCGCCTTGGCGGTGGCTCCCAGGTCGACCTCGACGCCGGCGGGAACACGGATGCGACCACTTACATGGTCGACCTCGATGGCCTGCCAGCCCGGCACCGGGCCGAGGGTGATCTCCAGCGGCGGGCCGTCGGGTGCGATCTGGGCGAAATCCTGGTTGTAGCCGAGCAGGCGCAGTGCCCTCCCGACGGTCGGATCGACGGCTCCCGCGCTCTGGCGGGCGGCCGCCAGGGCCACCTCGACGGCCTCGAGGAGCAGCGGGCTGACCTCCTGCCAACGACCCCCGGCTCGGTTCAGCCCGGCCAGCTCGGCGTCGGGGCGAAATCGGCTGCACGCCGCGTCGATCGCCTGGAGCTCGTCCCGCAGTACCCCCAGCGCGGCCTTCCCGGCGCTGGGAGGACAGCTGAGCAGGACGGCGGTGGTGCCGAGAGCGGAGAAGCGGGCGGTGCCCGGGGGGCTCACGAACCTCCCGAGACCACCGGGGCGGGCGACCTGCGGGGAGCACTCGAGGTAGGTGGGCGAAGAGGTGCCTGCAGGGTCGGGGTCGTAGTGGTAGTCGCCCCTGGCGCCGCCGTGGTCGACGGCGGAGGAGCAGGCGGCGACACCGCCGGCGCCCCCGCCGTGCTGGCCCGACCGGGCAGGGCGTGGGCCAGCACTACGCTCAGGGCGCCGGCCAGGGCGGCCGCGGCGACCGTGACCCAGCTCGTCGTGCGCCTCAGGCGAGCCAGGGCGTCGTCCCGCCGCATCGCCGCCAACCGGTCCTTCGCCAACTTGTCACCTGCCCATCGCTCGCCGGCTGTCTCCCAACCGGGTGGCCTGGATCGGCCCGGGGCCAGGTTGCCCCGAGCCCGCTGAAAGCCCGCTGAAAGCCCCCGAGGACCCGCCGGCGCCCGGCGCAGGTAGGCCGTGGGTGGGTTCCGGTCCCGCCCACGCCTGTACCCCCGAGGTCGGGTGAGGGCTGGCACTATGCCTGTGCCGGCGGAGCCTGTGCCGGCGGGATCGAATCCGATCGGGCAAGTGAGGACGCCGGGGCAGTCGAGGAGGCAATGCGCATCCTGGTGATAGAGGACCAACGCCGGCTGTCCGATGCCCTGAAGGCCGGCCTGGAAGCCGAGGGCTTCGCCGTCGACACAGCCGCCGACGGCGCCGAGGGCCTCTGGCTGGCCCGTGAGCACCCTTACGACGCCGTCGTGCTCGACATCCTCCTGCCCCGGCTCAACGGCTACCAGGTGTGCGCCAAGCTTCGGGCCGAGGGCAACTGGACCCCGATCCTCATGCTCAGCGCCAAGGCCGGGGAGTGGGACCACGCCGAGGCGCTCGACACGGGGGCCGACGACTTCCTGCCCAAGCCGTTCTCGTTCGTGGTCCTCTTCGCCCACCTGCGGGCCCTGCTTCGCCGGGGCAACCGGGCCCGCCCAGCCGTCCTGGCCGCCGGTGACCTGACCCTCGACCCCGCCGACCACCAGTGCCGGCGAGGTGACACCACCATCGCCCTCAGCCCCCGAGAGTTCTCCCTGTTGGAGTTCTTGATGCGGCGGGCCGACCAGGCATGCACCAAGGCGGAGATCCTCGAACACGTGTGGGACTTCGACTTCGACGGCGACGTCAACATCGTCGAGGTCTACGTCCGCTACCTGCGCCGCAAGATCGACATCCCCTTCGATCGCCGGGCCATCGAGACCGTCAGGGGAGCCGGCTACCGGCTGGCTGGCGACGGTGGCTGACCCCGGTGGACCCCCGCCGCAGAAAACGCCCGGCCCCCCGCCGCGGCGACGCATCGTGAACGCCGCCCTCGGCCGGCTCGGCTCGGTCCGGGCCCGGACCACCATCCTCGCCGTCCTGGTCGTCGGTGCCGCCCTGGCCATCGGTGCCCTGGGACTGCTCGACCTCCTCCACACCTCGCTGCAGGAGGGGGTCGAGACGACCGCCGAGGCACAGCTTTACGACGTCGACTCGCTGCTCCGCCTCGGTCACCTGCCCGCCGAGCTGCCGGGCAGCCGGGACGGGACCTTCATCCAGGTGGTCGGATCTGACGGACGGGTGATTGCCACCAGCGCCACCTTGCTCGGGGCCCGCCCCATCAGCGCCCTCCGGCCCGGCGAGGACGGCTCGGTGATCCAGACCATCCCGACCCTTTCCAAGACGACCAGCCCGTCGGTGTCCGAACCCGGAGGCCCCTACCTGATCCTGGCCAGGCACCTCACCGAGCTGCCCGTTGGCAGTCTTCCCGGCCAGGCGGTAACCGTGTACGTCGCCGGGTCGCTGCACCCCGCCCAGGAGGCCACGGCGACCGTGGCCGGCGCCCTGAGCGCCGGCCTTCCGGTGCTCGTGGCCCTGGTGGGGGTCCTGGTGTGGGTCTTCGGTGGCCGTGCCCTCCGACCGGTCGAGGCAATCCGCGCCGAGGTGGCCGACATCACCGGTCACGGTCTGCACCGGCGGGTCCCAGAGCCCAGTTCCAGCGACGAGATCGCCCGCCTGGCCCGGACCATGAACGAGATGCTCGACCGCCTGGAGGCCTCCGCGGGCACCCAACGCCGTTTCGTGGCCGACGCCTCCCATGAGCTACGAAGCCCGCTGGCCGTACTCCAGGCGACCCTGGAGCTGGCCACGACCCACCCCGGGGAGGCGGCGTGGCCGGCGGCGGCGGCCAGCGCCCTCGACGAGACGCGCCGCCTCTACCGGCTGGTCGACGACCTGCTGACCTTGGCCCAGGCCGAGCACGACCGGCAGCCCAGCCGGGCCGAGACGGTCGACCTCGACGAGATCGTCGTGCGAGATGCCCGGCGGCGCAGAGCGGCCAGCCCGGTCAGGTTCGACCTGGCGCGCGTCTCGGGGGGAAGGGTCCACGGCGACCCCGGCCAGCTGGCCCGCGTGGTATGCAACCTGCTGGACAATGCCGAACGCCACGCCGCCAGCACCGTGACCGTCGAGCTCTGCGCCGGCGCCGACGCCACCGTCAGGCTCGCCGTCGGCGACGACGGGCCGGGCATCCCCGCGGCCCACCGCCGGCAGGTCTTCGAGCGCTTCGCCCGCCTCGACGAGGCCCGCCACCAGGGCGACGGGGGCAGTGGGCTCGGGCTGGCCATCGTCGCCGAGATCGTGACGGCCCACCACGGGACCGTCCAGGTCGACGACGTCCCCGAGGGGGCCCGCCTGGTGGTGAGGCTGCCTGCCCTCGAGACCGGCTCCTCCCCCCAGGTGAAGGCATCCCCCCCAGGCTCCGACCAGCCAATCCGACCAGCAGATCCGACCGGCTAGACCTAAACCAAGCGTAAAACAGCCGGACGTGGGTTGAGGGACGGAGAAAGAGCAGGTGTTTCAGGGGCTTTCTGCCCGAAGCGGCGAGTGGCGAAGTCGGCCGATGGGCGTTTTCAGGTGAAGAGCTT
>JBOGGP010000090.1:0-9257 GCA_050744105.1 Acidimicrobiales bacterium | reverse complement strand
CCCGACCAGGCCCACCTGGGGCTGGAGCCGGCGTCGGCCGCAGCGGCCACCTTGTAGAACCACCAGGTCGACATGGTCGCCGTCGGCGAGTCGGGATTGGCCGCCCCGGGCACGAGGGTCCAGCCGCTGGGCGCCGTGACCGCCTGCCCGGCCGGGCCGTTGTTGTTGACCTGGACCAGCATCACGTCCCCGGCTCGGACACTTCCGGGGACGGCCACGGTGCCTGCCGGTGCTGGCCCCGAGCTCCCCGGGGCGGTGGCGGTGGCCCGCAGCACGATCGTGGACTGGGTCGGCGGGACGGCGGTGGTCGGCGGGACGGCGGTGGTCGGCGGGACGGCGGTGGTCGGCGGGACGGCGGTGGTCGGCGGGACGGCGGTGGTCGGCGGGACGGCGGTGGTCGGGGTACTGGCGACAGAGGCCAGGTAGTCATGGAAATACTGCCCGTAGTTGCTGGTCGGGGTGCCAGTCCAGTCCTTGATCAGCACGTCGTCGCAGTTGCTCCAAGGGTTCCAGGTCCAGCCGAGGTAGCTGATTCCGTTTGCGTCTGCCCAGGGCAGGAAGCGGTTGACGTAGCTGACAGCCTGGCACTGGCTGTCCCCGGTCTCACCCACCAGCACCGGCACCTTCTGAGTGATGGGCTGGATGACACTGGTCCAGCAGGACTGCACCGCGCACGGCTGGCCGGGGTAGCTGTGCCACCCGGCGACAAGCTGACCGGCAGGGTCGCTCGGGGCGTGAGCCAGCCAGCCACTCAGGTCGTTGGCCCAGTCGACTCCGTTGGCCAGGATCGGCTGGGTCGCGCCGGTCGCCCGTACGGTGTCGACCAGGGCCTGCATCCCCGCCGAGGTCCAGGGATAGCTTGTGGTATAGCCGGTGGCAGTGCCGTCAGGCCCCACCTGGCCACCGGAGACGAACTGGGAGAACTGGCAGCCGTTTAGCCAGCAAGCCCACGAGTCGGAGGTATTGGTCATCCAGTAGAAGTAGGGCTCGTTGAACAGGTCAAATATGACTGCCGGGTCGTTGCGGTAACTTGTGGCCACCTGTTGCCAGAAGGTGATCGAATGGTCGGCGTCGGCCATGGGCTGTTGGGCGTAGGCGGCGAAAGTCCCGGGCGAAGTCCAGTGCAGGTCTAGGATCGCGTACATCCCGGCCTGATGAATCAGCGATACTTCTTTGGCGATGTAGGATTGGTAGTTGGCTCCGCTGTAGGCCGGACTGACGCCGTTGATGCCTAGCCAGCAGTCCTCGTTAAGCGGTACCCGTACTACGTTGATGTGCCAGGCGGCCATTGCCGCGTAGGTCGCGGCCTGGTCGAGGGGCTGACCACCGGAGATTCCCCACCCCCGATTCGTGGGAGAACCTCCCTGAATACAGGAGAATTCCGTGCCGGAAAGGTCGGCACCCCGCAACCTGATGGGTGCTCCAGTACCATCGACCAGGACGTTGCCCGAGACGTGCACAGCCAACGGCGCGCTGGACGCGGATGCACGGGTCAGTCCAGTCAATGCCCAGCCACCCAAAGACAGGGTGAAAAGAGACGAAGCGACCCAAATCGCCGAAAGTCGCCCGACTAGAGGCCGTCGGCCCTCATTGCCGCGCTTGTCTGACATCTGATGCCGCAAAAATGTCATAATTCGGGTGCCTCTCTCAAGTCGTGAGCCCCAGAGACTGAAGGACGGGCTGGCTCGGCTGTGGGAGTGTTCGGTTGGCAAGGGCCCGGCCTTTAGCAGATTCTGGGAGGTTCGGGTATCGGGCGCTCGGGCCCTGGGCCCGGGCCCTGGGCCATGCCACCGACGAGAGGCTGTGCCCTGCCCCCCGAGGGGTTCGCCGCGGCGCGCACGAGCTTGTGTCTCTTCGGCCGCTCCGTCCTCCGTGGGGGGAGGGAGCAGGCGGGCCGGAGTGGAGGTACTGCCAGTCGGGTGACCAGGCGCCGCCTCGGCACCGTGCCGGCAGAGCCGTTCGAGATCGTCGGCCAGGCAAAGGCTGATGACGTCGTAGACCGGCTTGGCGGCAACACCGGTGACGGCGGCGAGCGCGTGGCCGCCAGCGCTGCGGGGGCCCAGGCTTTGGGTGCTACCCGGTGGCGCCGGCCGGCTGGGGGATGGTAGGACCGGGCGCTTCGCTCGACGGGTCCTAGAGGCCGGCCGGGTCCTAGCTAGAGGTCGGCCGGGTCCTAGAAGCCGGCCGGGTCCTAGAAGCCGGCCAGGGCGACGATTGGCTGGTTTAGGGGTGCCCCGCCCCTGGAGCCGAGGAAAGGGGCCCCGAAGTTGAATATCCCGCCGTCGGAGGCCACCAGCCAGTAGCCGGCGGTAGCTCGGTCCACTGCCATCCCGACAATGGGCCTGTTGAGGGGGGACCCGCCCTTGGACCCGAGGAAGCCGGCGTCACCGAAGTTGAATATCCCGCCGTCGGAGGCCACCAGCCAGTAGCCACCGCCGTCGGGGGTGGCGGCCATCCCGACAATGGGCCTGTTGAGGGGGGACCCGCCCTTGGACCCGAGGAAGCCGGCGTCACCGAAGGTGAATATCCCGCCGTCGGAGGCCACCAGCCAGTAGCCACCGCCGTCGGGGGTGGCGGCCATCCCGACTATCGGGGCGTTCAGGGCGACGGCACCTTCCGATCCGCAGAAGGGGAGCCTGCCGAATGTGAAGATGCCGCCGTCGGTGGCGGCCAGCTCGTAGCCGGAGGGCCCTCCGGCGGGGGGTTGGCAGGGCACGCGGGTAACCGGGGGCGGGGTGCCGGCGCTGCCGGTCAGCTGGGGGTCGTGGTGGAATTCGGGCCACGCTCCCGCCTCGTCCACCACGGCCCCGTTGGAACCGGCCACCTCGTAGTGCTGGACGATCCCGCCCCCCCCGTCGTAGCCGGCGAGCGTGATGCCGACCGACCCATTGGGATCCTGGGTGATCAGCGGAGAGCTCTGCAGGCCGACGTTGTGGCCGATGGTGGCGACCAGGTTGCCCGTCCTGCCGTCGAGGATCTCGGTGCCGTTGGTAGTTCCCACCACGACGTCCTGGTAGCCGTGGCCAAACAGGTCGGCGGTGGTCACCCCACCGAGCACCCGATTGGACACCGCCTGGCTCCACAGGATGGCCCCGGTGGCCCCGTCGAGGGCGTACACAGAGCCGCCAGTGCCGGTGTCGGTGCCCTCGACGACCTGCAGGCTGCCGTGGCCGAGCAGGTCGGCCAGGGCCGGGCTGCTCATGGTCTGGCCGTCGAGGGTCTGGGACCACACCAGGTTGCAGCTCTTGTCGATGGCCAGCACGTCGTCGGTCTGGGAGGCGTCGGCGTAGTTCATGGAGGTGCCGGCGACGGCTCCCACCTGGCCACCGGCGAGGAACCGGCCGACTGCCGGAGAGGAGTCGACCTCCTGGTTGGTGTTGTACTCGCAGACCAGGCCCCCGTTGGGCTCGGGCTGACCCAGGTTGCCGTCTTGGCCGAGGATTCGGATGTGGCCCCCGTTGGAGTACGGCATGTTGAAGGCGTTGCCGGCGGTCGACGCCCCTCCCTGGACCAGCTGGTTCTGCCCGTTGCCCTCGATGTCGGCTATGGCCGCGGTCGAGAAGTTGCTGTCCGCCTGGAACCATGGAAAGCCGGCCAGCTCGGCGCCGCTGGCCACGTCGAGGGCGTCCTCCTGCTGGCCGAGGGTGCCGGCCACTGCTGCCGTCCGACCCTGGATCGGGCCCACAGCCAGGCCGGCGATCACCCCGTAGCGGGGATCGTCGGCGTGGAACCACTGTTGGACCCCCGAGCCGTTGACCGCCTCGGACCCCCCCGAGGTGTTGACCGCGGCGTTACCCGAGCCGAACAGCACGCTGCCTCCCGACACTGACGGGGGCGAGTCGACCGGGACCCCTCCGGTGCCCACCGGCCAACCCGGCACCGGGTGGCCGCTGGCCAGGTAGAGGGCGTCGACGTGGCCGCCGCGATCCCCGAACACGGCGGCTGGGCCGCCCGGCAGGTTGGCCACCACCGGCGACGACAGGGCGACGACGTTGCCGGCGCCGAGGGTGACCGACCAGGTCTGGTCGATGGCGGCGGGCCCGGCGCCCGCCGGCGGGGTGCGGGTGGCCTCCACGGAAAGGGCGGCCAGGCACAGGGCCCCCCCGGCGGCGCCGGCACGCAGCAGTGGCAGCAGTCGTCTCACCGATGGCCTCTACCCGGCGGGGCCGGCGGGGACGCAATATAGACTGCGCCGTCGTGGCCGAGCCGAGCGCCTCCGAGAAGGTCCTGGCCGCCAAGCTGGTCCAGCAGGCCACCAGGCTGGAGGGTGAGGTGGACCGGGCGGCGGCGGCCGCGGAGCTGGTGTCACTGTGCGAGGGGCGCCGGCCCGCCCTGGAGGAGGCCCGGGATATCTGCGCCCGCCGGCTCCACGACGACCCGGGGGACTGGGAGGCTACCGCCGCCCTCGGCCTCCTCAACAGGTCCCTGGCCGCCTTCGGCTGGGTCGACCGCTACGGCTGGAAGGGGCGGCGCCGGCCCTGACCCGGTCGGTTACCGGTGGCAGCCCGGCTCGTGGGCGGCGTGGCCGGCTGGCTCGAGCTGGAAGGTGGAGTGCTCGACGTCGAAGTGATCACCGAGGCAGGCCTGGAGGATGTCGAGGATCTGGGGAGCGTGACCGCTGGCGAAGCAGTGGTCGTCGACGACGACGTGGGCAGACAGGGTCGGAAGTTCCGAGGTGAGCGTCCAGGCGTGCAGGTCGTGGACGTCGAGGACGTGTTCGACACCGGCAATGTGGGCGCGAACCTGGTCGAGGGCGACGCTGTCGGGGGCGGCCTGCAGCAGTATGCGCCCGGCGGCGCCCAGCAGCCCCCACGAGGCCTTGGCCATGAGCGCCGAGACCACCAAGGAGGCGACGGCGTCGGCCCTGGACCAGCCGGTGACGACGATGACCAGCCCGGCCGCAGCGGTGCCGGCGAAGGCGTAGAGGTCGGTGACGATGTGAGCGAACGCAGCCTTGACGTTCAGGCGGGAACGGTTGGCGCGGGCCAGTACGGCGATGGCGGCGACATTTGCCGCGGCCCCGGCCACAGAGACGCCGAGCACCACCGAGCCTTCGACGCCCGCAGGCGCGACCAGCCGGCGGACGGCCTCGACGGTGATGACAGCGGCCACAGCGGCCAGGGCGACCCCGTTGCCCGCCGCCGAGAGGATTTCGGCTCGCTTGAAACCGAAGGTCCAGATCCCCGACGCCGGCCGGGCGGCGAGGCGGGCGGCCCACACGCTGGCGGCCAGGGCGGCGACGTCGGTGAGCAGGTGGCCGGCGTCGGCCAGGAGGGCGAGGGAGCCGCTGATGACGGCGGCGACGACCTCGACGACCATGAAGCCGCTTATCAGCGCCAGGGCTCCAGCGAGGTAGCGGACGTCGTCGTCAGAAGCGACCCCGTGGGCGTGACCATGTCTGGGGTGGTCCCCGGTCGCGGACCCGGTCACGCCGGGCGACACCCCGCCGGGCGGCCAGCCATGGCTGCCAGTGCCGCCGGCGAAGCGGGCAACGCCCGTCGAGACCGTGGACCTCGCAGGTCCCGGGTGTCACTCACCCGGACCAGCCTAGCGTCATTCGTATGATTGCTCGACTATCGTAGTGCTGTGCCCAAGCCAGCGCCGAAGCCAGCGCCGAAGCCAGCGCCCGGACCGGCGCCCAGACCGGCGCTGGCCGCCGGGCTGCCTGGTGAGGATCAGGTGCTTGCCGCCGTCACTGCCTTCTCGATGCTGGCCGAGCCGACCCGATTGCGGCTCCTGTGGCTGGTCTCCGCCGAGGAGCTCGACGTCACCACCCTGGCCGACCGGGTGGGGACGAGCGTCTCGGCGGTCAGCCAGCATCTCGGCCGGCTACGCCTGGCCGGCCTGGTCGACACCCGCCGGGCCGGGCGCCATGTCATCTACCGGGCCGTCGATGCCCATGTCCGGTCGCTGATCGCCGCGGCGCTGTCCCACGCCGGCCATCAGGTAGGCGAGGTCGATCGGTAATGGGGGAAGGGGGCCGCCTGGCCCTGAGCCCGCCGGGCCCCTTTCCCCGCCCCTGCTCAGCTGGCCCGGCCGCCCTCGAACACCGCCGTGGTGATGCCAGCCGCTCCCAGCTCCCGCAGGAACTGGCCCGGATCGGTCACCATCTCGGCTAGCCCGCCAGCCCCGGGCCGGCACAGGCGGCCGGCGCCGGCCCACAGGGCGGCGTGGGCGGCCACCGTCCCTGCGCCGAGGGCGGGGCGGACGGAGGCGCCAAGGATTGCCTCGGTGGGGACTCCCGCGCTCCAGCCACGCACCTCGGCCCGCACGGCACCAACCGTCCCCTCCGGATGGGGCGGCCTCATCATGGGCAGCCAGGCGGTCATCCGGTCCCGCCGGGTCGCCTCCAGCCGGCTCGTCACTCGCCGGGCCCCCGGGAAGGCCGGCACCAGCAGCAGGGGGTCGGCCAGGCCGGCGCAGTAGCAGTCCGCTCCTCCGACCGGATCGGGAAACCACACCAGCTCCCGGCCCGACCCGCCGGCGTGGCGGCGCCAGGCCCCGTCGCGCCAGGTGACGCCGACCGACGACAGCGCCCGGTGGTGGCGGCGGGCGCAGGCTGGCCCGCCGGTGCCGAAGCTGGCCACGTGGACCTCCTCCACCCGTTCGAGGCGGCGGGCGGCCTGGGCGGCCAGGACGCAGCTGAGACCGGGGGCGACGGCGGCGCCGGCGACCACGCTCAGCCCCCGCCGCCGGCTGCCGGCGTCGAGGGCCAGCAGGGCCCGCACCTCGGCGGGGTCGTCGGCGGTGGAGACGACGTGCATCCCCCGGGCCAGGGCGACCTCGGCGGCGGGGCGGTGGAGGGCGGCGGAGCTGAGCACGGCCACGTCGTGGTCACAGATCTCAGGCCCCAGCCGGTCGAGGCCGGCTGCGTCGCCGGCCAGGAGACGGACGCGGACGGGTCCGCCGGTGCCCGTCCTCCCGGGGGCGCCGAGGGCAGAGACGGCGCCGGCCACGCGCCCGGGCCGGGGGTGGACGATGCTCAGCTGGTCGACCTCGTCGTGGGCCAGGAGCTGGCGGGCGACGTTGGACCCGACGGCGCCGAGGCCTACGACGACGACCCGCAAGGCGCGGCTCCACCGGCGTCGGTCCGGTCGTCCCCCGCCCGGCGGCTACCGGTCCGCGCCCCCTCGGGGTCGGTCGGCGGGGCCAGGGGCACCAGCTCGGCGTCGGAGAGCTGGCGCCAGCCCCCACCCCTGGGCGGCGTCCCTCCCGATCCCCGTAGGCGCACGATCGCCGCGGCCAGGGCGGCGGCCGCCAACGCCAGCAGGGCCCGGCGCAGGGCCCTCACCGGGGCGTCCCGCCCGCCGGCGCCGGCTCGGCGGGGACACAGGAGTAGGGACGGAGCCGGTCCCGCTCGGCGAGGACCTGACGGACGACCAGCCGTTTGGCCTCGGCCAGGGGTAGGTCCGGGCCGGCCAGCGGCACCGTCAGGGAGGGGTCCCGGAACCACCCGTGCGGGGCCCACGTCAGCTCGGCTGGCCTGGCCGGAGCGGGGGTGGGGCCGGCCCACCCCCGCACCTCCACGAAGCCGGCGACGGCGGCCTCGGCCCGCAGGCCAACCTCGTCCCCCGTCGTGGCCGGAGCGGGCCCGCCGGTCACCGCGCCGCCCGCCAACCACAGCCGCCGGGGCAGCAGGGCGGTTCCGAACAGCTCGACAACGGGCAGGCGCCGGCTGCCGCCGGCGGGGCCCGGGCCCGCCGGCCTGGCTGCGCCCAACCCGTCGTCGTCCTGGCCGGCGGCCAGCTCGGAGCGGTAGACCTGGTAGAGGCCCCGCGACCTCTCGTCGGGGGGCAGGACCTGCAGGCAACTGGCCCACCAGCCGGTCTCGATGGTCTCAGCGAAGGCCTCGGGCAGCCCGGCGGCCCGCATGGAGGCGGCCTGGGCGGCCCAGTCGTAGGCCCGCGGCACCAGCTCGGCGCTTGCCTTGCCGGCCGTCAGGTCGACCACCGCGTACCACACCTCCCGGCGGCCGTCGTTGGCCGGACGGCCGAGGGCGCCGACGTTGACCACCAGGCAATGCCCCACCTGTCGCTGCCAGGGGAGGCCGGTATGGGTGCAGAGCACGAGCCCGGCGCCGCTGGCCTCGGCCCGCCGGCGGGCGTCGGCCTCGGTCGCCGACTCCCAGAAGAAGTCGTTGAGGCCGAGTGGCGAGCCATGCACCATGTGGACCTCGACGCCGCCGAGGACCTCCCGGCGTTGCGTCGGCAGGTCCCGCATCCAGGCGGCGAAGCCGGCGCTCACATGGGCCAGGGTGTAGTCGTAGGCGATCTGGGCGTAGGCGTTGTCCTCGGGGTGGCGGTAGCCGCACCCGCAGTCGGGGCCACCCCGGCCGACGGCCACGTCGTAGTTGCCGGCAATGCAGCTGACGCCGCCGGCGACGAGCAGGCCCCACAGCGCCTCGGGCTCGGCCCCGAACCCACCGAGGTCGCCCAGGCAGAAGATGCGCTGGCAGCCCCGGCGGCGGGCGTCGGCGAGGAGGGCCTCCAGGGCATAGGGATTGGAGTAGGGGCCCCCGAAGGCGGCGACCCTCACGGCGACGCCTCAGGCGGTGCGGGCCACCAGGGCGGGCGAGAGCTGGCTGAGGGCCTCGAGCGACTGGCCGGCACCCTCGACACCACCCCGGGCAGAATAGACGACCATGGCGGCCACGCCGACCAGCCAGAACACCGCCACCAGCGAGTACGAGGCGGTGGCCCCCAGGCTGGTGGCCAGGCTGGGCAGGACGAGCGTGCCGCAGATGGCCCCGATGCGCCCCACCGCCACCGACGCCCCGGCGCCGGCGCCGCGCAGGTGGGTCGGGAACAGCTCGGTGAAGGTGGGGTAGGCCGACGTCCATGCCGCGGTGGCCAGCCCGCTGGAACAGACGTAGGCCACGGTGACCGCCGCCGCACTGCCGGTGGTGGTGGCGGCGGCGAGCAGCAGGACCCCGGCGGCGGCCAGGCCGTAGCACCACGTCACCGTGCGACGCCGCCCCAGACGGTCGAAGACCGCGGTCATCGCCAATCCCCCGGCCAGGGCGCCCACGCTGCCGACGATGTAGAAGAAAGGAATGGCGGATTGCGAGATCGACACCTTCGGTAGGACCACGACCGACAGGAGGGCAAAGATGCCGTAGTAGCCGAAGGCTTCAGCAAGGTCCAGCAGGCAGCCGAGGGCCAGGCGACCGGGGTAGCGACGCACCAGCTCGGCCAGGGCCTGGCCGAAAGACGGTGTCGCATGCTCGATGGCGGGGCCGGCACCCGGGAGGCCTCGGG
>JBOGGP010000089.1:0-9296 GCA_050744105.1 Acidimicrobiales bacterium | reverse complement strand
GCCAACGGCAGAGGGGATGCCGCCCAAACAATGGGGAGGGAGCAGCCCCGAGGATGCTGGAGCGCCACGCACCACGGGGGCGGCATCCCCTACTTCACCAGCATGGCTTCGCATAGCAACTCCCGGGGCGTCAAGGGGACGCTGCGGGACTCCGGCGCCGGCCCCCACAGCCATCCACAACACTCCGGCCGTCACCGCTGACCAGCGGCGCCTCCGTGTCCTCCCTCTTCGCCCCTTGACCCCCCTGGCCAATCAGCTGCCAGCGCGGACCTCGCCACTCGGCCGGACACCGCTTCGCTCGTTCACATCGAGGCTTCCAGCGTTCGAGCTGGAGCTACCCGGCGACGCCACAATTTGGACTGAACCGACCCCCGGAAACGTCAGAAGACCCCGAAAAGCTGCTGGACGCGGGTTGCGGCCCTGGCGTCCTCACCGTCCGTATGGCGTCTCTGTTCGAGACGGCGGTCGGGCTCGATCCCGACAGCGACATGCTGGCCGAAGGCCGGCGGGCCGCCGAGGAGGCGGACGTCGCCAACATCTGCGGGGTGCAGGCACTGGCCGAGGACCTACCCGCGGCGGCACCCGGACCCCTACCGGCTGGTCACCTTCGCTCAGTCCTTTCACTGGACTGACGAGGCGACGACCGCAGAGCTGGTGTACGACGCACTGGAGCCGGGCGGGGCACTGGCGCTCGTCGTGCACACGGTGGAGGGCCGTCGTGTTCCGCCGAGCCCCGGGCCGGCCCCGATCCCTCACGACGAGACCAAGGCGTTGATTCAGGCATACCTCGGCTCGATCCGGCGAACAGGCCAGGGCGTCGCGCCGCTGCGCACCCGTCGTTTCGAGGACGTCTTGGTGCGAACCCGGTTCGGGGCGCCCCGTACCGCCTTCTTACCGGGCGTGCCTGACTGGTGCGCGACACCGGAAGCGTGATCCCGGGCTTCCTGTTGAGGTCACGGTCGGCCCCGCACCTCTTTGGCCGCAGGATTGCCGGCGTTTGCCCATGACCTGCGAAGACTGCTCGACGAGCGATCCCCAGATGGGGTGTGCTGGGACCGGCCGACACCGAGGTGGTGCTCGCCGTCAAGCGCTCCGCCGCCACGACCAGCAGCAACGACAGCGTATGGAGACGCGTCACATATAGTCGGACAGCTGATCGGGCACCGCACGTCTGAGTTCAGGTTCGAGCGATAGAATGCGAGCCGCACGAGCTACGACGAAACCTCAGAGGCGGTCGCCGATACCCATGCGCCGGTAGGCCGAGCGGGCTCGTTCAGAGGCGGTGCTGGCGGCGTAGCGGTTGAGCATGGCCCGGGAGCGCCACCCCGCGAGCTGCATGAGGTCGCCCTCGTTGCCGCCCTGGGCGAGGAAGGCGTGGGCGAAGCTGTGGCGCAGCTGGTGGGCGTGGATGTGCTCGAGCCCGGCCTGCTTGGCCCGGCGGTCGAGCACCTGGCGCAGCCCGGCGTAGGTCATGGGACCGGCCCGTCCCAGCCAGAGCTCGTCCCGGGCGGTGAGCCGGTGACGCCCCCGCGCTCGCAGGTACCTGTCGATGGCCTGGGCGGTCTTGTCGCCGAACGGGCACGACCGGGGCCTCCGGCCCTTGCCGAGCACGACGGCCACCCCGAGGTCCAGGTCGAGATCCTCGACCTTGAGGTTGACCAGTTCGGCGGCGCGCATGCCGGTGTCGACGAGCAGGCGGATCATGGCCATGTCCCGCCGGGCCTCGAAGTCGGTGCCGTGGGCGGCGGCGAGGAGACGGCGCAGGTCGTCATCGGAGATGACCGGGACCTGGTCCTCGGGGATGGTGGGCGGCTTCATCCGGGCCATGGGCGAGGCGGTGAGCTCGCCCTCTTCGATCAGGAAGGCAAAGAGGCGGCCGAGGGCCCGGTAGCGGTTGGAGGCGGTGGCTGGCTTGTAGCGCTCCAACAGGTCGGCGACGAACGTCTCGACGTGCTCGCGGGTGAGCTTGGTCGCCTCCGTGGGCATGCCGTGTTCGATGAGGAACCGGTGGAACAGGCGGGCCGCCTCGCCGTAGGTCTCAACCGTCTTGGGGCTCTTGTTCTCCGCTCGCAGCGACCGTAACCAGGCCGGGATGAGGGCGTCCAGGTCGCCTACGCTCGTTGCTGATGTCGTTCTGTGCATGGCCGCCACGTCCTGGAGGTTATCTGCTGTAACAGCGTTGTGCTTGTGGCCTCGACGAATACCTGATGCTATCATCGCAGGTCAGCGGTAACAGACCTCGGGGACGTAGCTCAGTTGGCAGAGCACCTGCTTTGCAAGCAGGGGGTCGTGGGTTCGAGTCCCATCGTCTCCACCACGCTGACCAGGGGTTTGTCTCTGAGGGGCGTGACGTTGGAGAGGGGTCGAGGGGTCGATCGAACATCCATCGAACATGGAGGTTGGGACTTCGTCGTGTGTGGAATCCGGGCCCGCTCTGGCTGTGCGAGGTGGGAGAGGGCGGCGGCGAGGGCCTGGTCACGCTCGGCGGTGGCGTGCTGGTAGATGAGCGCGGCGCGGACGCTGGCGTGGCCCATGCGGGCCATGAGTTCTTTGGTGCTGGCTCCGGTTTCGGCGAGGGTGTTGCCGCTGTGGCGGAGGTCGTGGAAGTGGAAGCCGGTGATTCCGGCTGAGGTGCAGGCGGGTTGCCAGAAGCGGCGGTTGAAGTTGGACCGGCGCAATGGCGTCCCGTCGGGGGAAGGGAACACGAGCGCTTCGGGGTCCGAATCGTCGAGGCCGTCGAGGTGCGTGGCGATGACCGGCAGGACGTGGGGCGGGATGGTGATGGTGCGCCGGCCGGCTGCGGTCTTGGGCGGCCCGAAGGTGATCGCCCCGGCGCCCGATTCCTGGAGCTGCCGGATTACCCGAACGGTGCCAGCGACGGGGTCGATGTCGACGGTGCGAAGTCCGGCCAGTTCTCCGAAGCGCATCCCGGCCCAGGCGGCGAGGAGCACCATCGCCCGGTAGCGGGGGTGGACGGCCCCCGCGAGGGTGTCGATCTGAGCGACAGTGGCCACTGGTCGCTCGTCGTGGTGCTCGACGCTGGCCCCTTTGACCGTGCACGGGTTTTTGGGGATGAGGTCGTCGTTCGTGGCGGTGGCGAGGATGGTGCGCAGGAGCCGGTATGCCTTGGCGACGGTGGACTCGCCGATGGTGGGGAGCTGGTGCAGCGCGGAGTTCCACGCCCGTACCCGGGCCGGGCTGATCGTCGACAGTTCGATGTAGGCGAACTCGGGGAGGATGAGCCGTCGCAGGAGGTAGTCGTAGAGGTCGCGGGTGCGCGGACGCAGGGCTCGCTGATCAACCCACGTCGCGGCGTAGTCGTCGAAGCGGACCCGCCCGGCCTTGGGGTCGATCCAGGTGCCTCGGAGTTGCGCGGCGCGTTCGGTGACCTGGAATGCCTCGGCTTGCTTCCGGGTCCGGAAGCTGCGGCTGTGCTGGCGACCTTCGGGGGTGCGCAGCTTGACCTCGTAGATCGGTCGACCGTTGGTCAAACTCTTGATGTGAATGCTCATTTCGAGCGCCTTCCTCGATCCGAGGGAATGGAAGGGCGTTTCATCGCCGAGCTGGAGCGCCTCTCAGAGTAGTGCCCGGCTGGGACGGTTCGCTCTTGGCGAGCCCTTCGACATAGGAGCCAAGGACGGTCGCAGGGATGCGTCGTGCTGCACCGATGCGGACGGATACCAGGTCGCCTTGAGCGAGAAGGACGTAGAGGGTGGAGCGGCTGATTCCGAGGGCGGCGGCGGCTTCGATGGGGGTGTAGAGCAGTTTTTCGAGGGTGTTGGGGGCGGTCATCGGGGTTGTCCTTGTCGGTCGGGGTGGAGGAGTTGGGTGAGGCCGGGGGTGGTGTGCCAGGGGGTGAGGCAAAGCCAGGTGGGGTGGGTGGCTTGGAGGTGGAGGGCGTGGCCGGGACGTCCGTGGGCGATGACCGATTCGGGGAGGAGCGGTTCTTTGCGGGTGCTTGTCGTCGTGCTCCCGGAGAGGATCCCGGTTTTGGTCCGGCTGACCAGTGGCCGGTCGACTTGTCCGGCGAGGGTGGTGATGGTGCGCAGGGTGGGTGGGTCGGCGACGCCGGGGAGGATGATGGTGGTGGCGAAGAGGGTGAGGAAGCCGTCGGCGGCGGGTCCCCAGCGGGCGCGGGCTTGGGAGAGGTCTTGGAGGGCGGCGAGGATGAGGAGGCCTTGGGCGCCGCTGTCGGCGACGATGGCGGGCAGGTTGGGGAGGGGGGCGATGTTGGCGAGCTCGTCGAGGGCCCACAGTATGGGCGGTCTATTCGTTCCTCGTTTGTTGACGGCGGCTCGGATCTGGTCGAGCAGGGCGCAGACGAGGGGGGCGTGTTGTGCGTGGGCGGTGGCGGGGGCGACGAGGTGGAGGGTGTCGGTCGAGTGGGCGAAGGCGACGGGGTCGAAGTTGGGGGTCTCGGTGGCGGCGAGGGTGGCGGGGTGGCGGTAGGCGGCGAGGACGGAGTCGGCGGTGGACCAGATCCCGGATTGTTCTCGGGGGTCGGTGGCGGTGATCCCGGTTAGCAGGTTGGCCGCGGTGGCGGATCGGGGGTGGACGGCGAGGAGGTCGTAGACGTGGAAGGTTTCTCGGCGTTGGAGCCATTCGATGACCTGGGCGAACGGTCGGGCGTTGATGGCCGCCGCGTGGAGGAGGGGGTCGAGGAGGGCTTGGGCTCGTTCGGTCCAGTGGATCGAGTCGGCGCTGGGCTGGGGTCGGGCTGCGGTGACCAGGGCGTGGGCCCGGTCGATGGCGGTGTCCCAGTTGGCGCAACCCGCGAGCGGTGACCAGCGTAGCGGGGTGACCCCGTCTGGGAGGGCGAGGTCCCCGGTGGGGTCCCACGCCCAGACGGTGCCGGCCCGGCGGCGTAGCGGGGTGGTGACAGTGAGGATGTCGGGTTTGGTGGAGGTGATGACCGCGGGGCCGGGCCAGACGGCGAGGGCGGGGATGATGATGGCCGTGGTCTTCCCGGAGCGGGGTGGGCCGATGATCAGCGCGGCGTGTTCGGGTCCGGTGAAGACCGGGTCGCGGTCCCCGAAGCCCAGGTAGGCGCCGGCGGAGTGTTGCGGCCAGGACGGTCCGGGGTGGAGGCGGCGGTCGGCCCGGTGGTAGCGGTCGGTCAGGTTGGCGAGGATGGCGGTCATGGCTGGTCCTTTCGGGTTGGGGTTAAAGGCTGAGCCCGTGTTCGAGGTCACGGTGGAGATGCATGTCGGCTTGGTGGGCGGCGATGCGGGCGTGGTCGTGGTGCCGGGTCTGGTCGGCGTCGGCGGGGCGGGGGCCGAGGGGGTCGGGTCCGGTGACTCCGTAGCTGTCGCGGTAGGTGTCGATGGCGAGCGCGGCGGCGGTCCAGGCCCGCCGGGCGGGCCCGGGGACGGGGGGTGGGGGGCCGAGGCGGTCGGTGAGGTGGTTGCCGGGGTCGGCCAGGGCGGCGTCGCGCAGGTCGGCGACCCGCCGGCCGCTGCGGGCGGCGTTGAGGTGCAGGGCTTGGAGGTCGTGGCGGTGCCCGGCGGCCCAGGCGACCAGGTCGGGGTCGGGGCTATGGCCACGGGCGGCTTCGGCGGCGTCGGCGATCTGGGGGCCGGACGGCCGGTCGGTGCGGGCGTCGGGCAGGTCGGCGACGAGGCGCCGTTCGATCCCGGCTCGCTGGGCGGCCAGGTCGGCCAGGGTCGCCTGGGTGACAGGGACCGGGGCGGAGCCGGGGACGACCGGTGGGGGTTGGGGTCCGGCGAGGTGTTGGGCGTGGGACCGGCCGAGCAGCGAGGCGAGGTGGTCGGTGGGGTCGAGGTTGGGTTCCCAGCGGGCGGGGTGGGGGGCGACGTGGTAGAGGTCGGTGCGGTCCCGGGCCCTCGATAGGGCGGTGTAGCCGGCTTCTCGGTAGAGGCGGTCGGAGCCGAGGACCAGGGCCCGGTCGACGGTGATCCCTTGGGCTTTGTGGATGGTGGTGGCATAGCCGTGCCCGAGGTGGCCGGCCTCGGCGTATTCGTAGGGCACGACGACGCTGCGGCCGGCGGGGACGGCGCGGCCGGCGACAGCGAGGGTGAGGTCGCCGTTGTTGGCGTCGATGGCGGTGATGGTGGCGCGGGTGCCGTTGAGGATCCCGATGCGCCGGTCGTTGCGCCAGGCGCACACCTCGTCGCCGACCGCGAACTGTCGTCCGCCGGCGGTGACCGTCGGGTCGCCCAAGGCGCCGGCCGCGGTCAAGTGTTGCCGGGCCAGATCGTTGAGGTCGTCGACCTCGGCCCGGGTGGAGGCGACGATCAGGGTCGACTGGCCGGCGGCCCGAGAGCTCGACCAGTCGGCGATGAGCGCCTGGCGCGCGGCGTCGGCGGTGGGTGCGAGGGTGAGGCGTCGGTGGTCGCGGTAGACGACAACCGCGGCGGCGGGGTCGCCGGCGCGGACCTGGTCGAGGGCGTCGCGTTCCCATTCGGCGGCTTGGCGGCGGTTGTGGGTGAGCTCGACCGGGTCGAGTGTTTTGGCCAGGGCGGCGAAGGCGCCGCCAGCGTCGATCTCGGGCAGCTGGCGGGCGTCGCCGACCAGCACCAGCTTGGTCCGGTACCTCTCCGCCGCGGCGGCCACGGCGGCCAGCTTCCGGGTTCCGACCATGCCCGCCTCGTCGATTATGAGGACCCCGCCGACGGGCAGGGCGGGCTGGGGGGACGGGCGGCCCAGGTCGGCCAGGAGCTGGTCGACGGTGGTGGAGGGGATACCGGTCCCGGCTTGCAGGGCGTGCGCGGTGCGCGCCGCGAGGGCGGCACCGATGACGGGGATCCCGGCTTGGCTCCACCCGGCCCGGGCCGCGTCGAGCGCGAACGTTTTGCCGGTCCCGGCTCGGCCGACGACCACCTCGACACCGTTGCCGGCGGCGCAGAGCCGGGCGACCATGGCCTGCTGCTCGGCGGACAGCGACGGCCGCTCCGCCAGCGCTTCGGCCAGGTCCCCATCGGCGATCACCGCGGTGTGGGTGTGGCGGCGGCGGGCGGCACTGTCGAGCACCGCTGTCTCCGCGGTCAATAGCTCGGCGGTGGTCCAGGTGGGCCCGGCGAGGGGATGGTCCCGGCCGGTGGCCACCACCCCCCGATGGTCGGCGAAGGTGTCGGCTGCGGCGGTGACCTGGTCGGGCCACGCCCCGGCCCGGGCCGCTTGAGCGTGGGCCTGGTAGAGGTCGCGGCGGTCGAAGCTGGATCGGTGGGCGGTCAGCCCGGCGGGGCCGGCCAGGGCCAGGGCCCGGGCCAGCCGCTCCACGGTGCCCGGGTCGAGACCGGGGGCCGGGACGGCCCGGCCGACCACGGCGGCCAGGCGGGCGGGGTCGAGACCGGCGGCCGTCGCGGTCGCCCACCATTTCTCTTGTTGGATGGCGGCGGGGATCGGTTCGGGCTTCGGGGGCCGGGAGGCCAGGGCGGCGACCTGGCCGGCCCGGGGGCTGGTGTGCCCGGCGGTGTCGAGGGCGGCGACGATCTGGGCCCGCCGGGTCGAGAAGGCCTCAAGGACCTGCCGGTCGATCCCGGTGATCTCCGCGGTGCCGTTCGATACGGGGCCCCAGGTGACGCCGAGGGCGGCGGTCAGCTCGCCCCGCAGGGCGGCCTGGTAGAGGTAGCCGCCGGTCTTGGCCCAGGCGAACACCCGCCGGCCGTGTAGCGCCCCCCACCGGCCGTCGACCCCTTCGGCCCGGTTGACCACCAGCAGATGGGTGTGGAGCTGGGGGTCGCCGGCCCGGGAGGTGCGATGCTCGAACCCCGCGGCGATCACCCCGGTCAGCTCGACCTGGGTGACCCCACCCCGACCGCGGCGGCCTCGGGCCGCGTGGGCCTCGAGGACGGTGAGGGTGGCGGTCACCGCCCGACGGTGGGCGGCCTCGACCGCTTCGGCAGTCCGGGGGTCGCCGAGGCCGGCCAGGACGCTGACTGATTTGGGGGCCGAGAACGTCAGGTCGTAGGCGGCCACCTTCCCCGGCCGGGCCCCCAACAGAGCACCGGTGGAGGGGTGGCGGCCCTCGGCCAGCATCATGATCGCATCGTCACCGACCTCACCCGACAGCCCGAGGAGGCTGGCGCCGATCCCGGCCCACCGTCCCCGATCGGCCTCGACGTAGTAGTCGTCGACCCCCGAGGCGACGGTGTCGAGGTAGTAGCCAATCCCGCCGACGGTGACCACCCCGATCGACAACATCACGCCACCACGGTGATGGTGGCGGCCAGGCTGTGGACGGCCCTGGCCCGGCGGGCCCGCCACGCCTGGGCGGTGACACCCGCCCGGGAGGCGGCCTCGGCGGTGGACCAGCCGGCCCCGGCGGCCCACAGCGCCCGGGCCGACCTCGGCGACAGGCGCCCGTCGCCGAGCGCGGCGACCACCAGCGCGCACAGCTCCTCGGCGACGGTCCGCCCCGGGCGCGCATCGGCGACCTCGTCGGCGTCGAGGATGTCGAGGTGGACGTGACGGGCGACCCGGGACCGCTCGGTCCGCCAGGCACCATGGGTGTGATGCCAGGCCCGCTGGACCACCTCCCCGGGGCCGGCGCCGCCTCCGGGCGGGATCGCCCATAGCGCGGCGAGGGCGGCGGCGACCAGGTCGGCCTCGGCGTCGGCCAACCCGGCCCCGCCCAGACCGGAACGGACCCAACCGCCGGCGATCACCGCCAGACGAGGGGCGACGCCGTCGAGGGCGGCTGTCGCCGCTATCGGGTCGGCCGGCCGGGCGGCCAGGGCCGCCAACACCATCCCGGACTGCTCGGCCCCGGCAGGCCAGAGCTGCCGCGCCGGGATCGGAGAAGACCGACAGGACCGGATCGCACGACCAGGCCCAGGTCGCCCGGCGGGAGGACAGGGAACGGCCGGCGCCGTCAGGCCAGGAGACCAGAGCACCGATGAGGGGCAACGTAAAAGAGGTCATGGCCGGCAGCATCGACCCGCCGCCTTGACAGCCCGCTTGCCAACCGCCTTGACGACCAACAATTCTTCGGCGACCAACCCGACCGTGAAACCGCACGTCAGAGGCTCTTTCGGTCGGCTTGTCAAGCCGTTTGTCAAGGTCCGCCACCGACATTTCCTTTCCCGGAGTCCCTGTCAGAGGCGGCGGCGTTGATCCTCTCGACACCTCGGCGACGGGCGCGGTCGACCAGCAGGACTGTCGCGTCGCGGACCTCCGGGATTCGTCCCCTGCCCTTGTCGGCGTTGTTGGGGCCTCCCGGCATAGATGTGGGTGGTTTTTAGGGATCTGCGGTCCGGTGTCGTTCGTGGGGAAGGACGTGTTCGATGGGCCCGAGGGTGAGCATGATGAGTCCGAGGGCGGCGTTGGCGGAGTGG
>JBOGGP010000088.1:0-9380 GCA_050744105.1 Acidimicrobiales bacterium | reverse complement strand
GGGCCGGGGCGGGCCGGCGGTCGGGCTCCACACCTCCGCCGGTGCTCGGCGTTCCACGGCGCCGGCGGGGCCGGCGCCGGCCGGGATCCCGGTCGTGGTCACCGCGCCTCGGTAGCCTCGGCCGGCGATGAGCCTGCCGCTGCCCACCTCCCTGTCGCCGTCCAAGGTCTCCTCCTTCCGGGACTGCGCGCTGTCGTTCCGCCTGTCGGCCATCGACCGCGTGCCAGAGGCCCCCTCGGCGGCGGCGGCCAAGGGCACGCTCGTGCACCGGGCCCTCGAGCTGCTCCTCTGCGAGGAGGAGCCCGGTGACCGGCACCTGCCGGTGGCCCTGGCCAAGCTGGCGCGAGCGGCCGGCGAGGTCCTCGACGGCCCGGAGTACGCCGGCCTCGGCCTGGCCGGCGCGGAGCGCGACGCCTTCCTGGCCGACGCCGCCGGGCTGGTGCGCCACTACTTCGACCTGGAGGATCCCAACTCCGTCCGGGTCATCGGCACCGAGCTGCGGGTGGCCGTCTCGCTCGGCTCGTTCACCCTGCGGGGCGTGATCGACCGCCTCGAGCTCGACGGCGCCGGCCAGCTGGTGGTCACCGACTACAAGACGGGCCGGGCCCCGCCCGAGGCCAGGGAGCAGACCCGCCTGGTCGGCGTCCACCTCTACTCCCTGCTGTGCGAGCGGTTGTTCGGTCGCCGGCCGGCGCGCATCCAGCTGCTGCACCTGAGAGAGCCGCTGAGCATCGTCGCCGTGCCCACCGACCAGTCGGTCCGGGCCACCGTGGGCCAGACCGAGGCGGTGTGGGCGGCGGTGCAGCTGGCCTGCCAGCGGGAGGACTTCCGGCCCCGGCCAGGACCCCCGTGCCAGTGGTGCGGTTACCGGGCCTACTGCCCGGCCGCCGGCGGCGACCTGGCCCTGGTGCCCACCGGCGGTGCGCCGGCCGGCGGCGACCTGGCCCCGGCGCCCACCGGCGGTGCGCCGGCCGGCTCGGGCCGGTCCGGCCCCGGACCGGCCGCCGCGTGATGGCAGCCGGCGTCGACAGGTCCAGGATCACGGGCGTCGTCGACCGCTTCGACGGGGCCGCCGACAAGGCGTTGGACCGCCACCTCCGGGGCCGGCCGGCGATCGACGCCGTCATGTACGGGGCCAGCGCCCTCGGTGACCACGGCCTCCTGTGGCTGCTGGTCGCCGGCGCCCAGCACGCCCGGCGCCGGCGAGGCGGCGATCCCCGATGGAGGCCGCTGCTGCGGGCGGTCGCCGGGGTGACCGTCGAATCGGCCCTGGTCAACGGCCCTGTCAAGTGGATGTTCCGGCGCTCCCGGCCCGATGCCGTCGATCCCCGGCCCCACCATCTGAGGGTCCCGCGCACGAGCAGCTTCCCGAGTGGTCACGCCACCTCGGCGTTCTGCGCCGCCGCCCTGCTGCGCGACGGGGATCCGTGGTGGCCGGCCTACTACGCGCTGGCCCTGGTCGTCGCCACCAGCCGGGCGCACGTCCGCATCCACCACGCCTCCGACGTGGTCGGCGGCATCGTCATCGGGGTGGCCCTGGGCGAGGCCGCCCGGGCCCTGGTGCCAGCCGGAATCGACGATGCCGCCCCGCTGTTGCAACAGGCATGACAAAGATCACCGATCCCGACGCGCCGGGCCCGTCCTCCTTCGCCGTCACCTGGGACTACCGCTGCCCCTTCGCCCGCAACGTCCACGAGCACATCCTGGCCGGGCTGGCCGCCGGCGCCCCGTGGGACGTCCAGTTTGTACCGTTCAACCTCGACCAGACCCACGTGGCCGAAGGCGACGCCGCGGTATGGGACGTGCCCGAGCAGTACCCCGGGCTGCTCGCCGGCGAGGTGGGCATCGTGGTCCGGGACCACCTCCCGGAGAGGTTCCTGGCTGTGCACGGCGCCCTGTTCCGGGCCCGCCACGACGACGGCAGCGACCTGCGGGACCGAGAGGTCCTGGCCCGGGTGCTCGACTCCGCCGGGGCCGACGCCGGCGCCGTCCTCGACGAGGTGGACAAGGGCTGGCCCCTGCAGGTCTACCGCAAGGCCCACGAGGCGGCGGTGGACGGCCACCAGGTCTTCGGGGTGCCCACCTTCATCGCCGGCGACCGCGCCGTCTTCGTCAGGCTGATGACCCGGCCGGCGGGGGATGGCGCCCTCGCCGTCGCCACCATCGACCGGATCCTCGGCCTCATCTCCTCCGCCCCCGAGATCAACGAGCTCAAGCACACCTCGATCGCTCGCTGAGTTGCCCCTCCCCCTGCCCTCCTCCTGCCGACCGGGGGCACTAGGCAGCCAGCCGGGCCCGCCGGGCAGCATCGGCCAGGGCCCGGCGGGCGTCGGCGATGCCCCGCAGGCCGGTCGTCTTGGTGTGCTCGTCGAGGCGCCAGTCGACCTCGCCGGGCTCGATGAGGACCATCTGAGTTGTCATGGGACCATCATCACCGGGGGGTGTGACCATAACTTCTGACTTACCCCGACGGACTTCTGGGCTACCCCGACGGACTTCTGGGCTACCCGGGCTGGGCGTAGGATCACTCTGATGGTCGCGGTGGTATGCCGGCGCCGGGGGCGACCAGGCGCCGAGGAGGTCCTTTCACCGCCGCGGCGCCGGCCAACCCGCCGGCGATGAGCGAGCTGTGCGCCGCCTTGGGCCATCCCCCGGGCAGCTCCCTGCTGATCGTCAGCTGCGACGACCTGGGCCTGACCTACGCCGCCAACTGCGGGGTGTACGACGCCCTGCGCACCGGCCGGGGGACCGCCGGGGGGTTGATGGTGCCCGCCCCCTGGGCCCGGGAGGCGGCGTCGAGCTACCGGGGCGAGGACGTCGGCGTCCACCTGGCCCTCAACGCGGAGTACGACCTGCTGCGCTGGGGCCCCATCACCCACTGCCCCTCGCTGCTCGACGGCGACGGCGGCTTCCCCCGTACCGTCGAGGACCTCTGGGACCACGCTGACACCGAGGAGGTCCGCCGGGAGTGCCGGGCCCAGATCGAGCGGGCCATCTACTGGGGCTTCGACGTCAGCCACCTGAGCGCCCACCTGGGTGCGCTCGAGGCCCGGCCGGAGTTCTTCGACGTAGCCTTGGAGCTGGCCGTCGAGTTCCGGCTGCCGCTGCGCCTGCCGTCGGGAGCGGACGAAGGCCGGGTCGGCTTCCCGCTGCGGACGCTGGCGGCGGAGGAGGGGGTGCGCTCCCCCGACCACCTCGTCCGCCTTCCCCGGGGCCGGGGGGCCCGGCGGGCGCTCGAGAGCCTGCTCAGCGACCTCTCCCCCGGGGTGACCGAGATCGTCCTGCGCCCGGCCACCGACACCGCCGAGCTGCGGGCCGTGATCCCCGACTGGCCAGCCCGGGTGGACGATCACGACCTGGCGGTCACCTCGGCCTCGCTGCGGGCTCTTGCCTGGCGGGCCGGGGTGACGGCCATCGGCTACCGGGAGCTGCGGGACCTCCAGCGCGGCGAGCCGACCCGGGGCGGGCGCCTGGGCTGACCCACCCGGCCCGGCCGCTGCTCAGGTGGCCGAGGGGATGGCGGCCAGGGCCACCGGAGCCTTCGAGCTGTACATCGTTCCGCCGGCCGCCTCCTCGGTGATGGCCAGGACTTTCACCACGCGGGGGATCTGGATGGGCTGGATACCCGGCGCGTTGGTCAGGACTCCGTAGGAGATCCTCTCGCTGCCCACCACCCCCCACAGCTGGTAGGTGCGGTCCGACGGCAGCGGCGCCAGGGCGAACCCGTACAGGTAGCCCCTGCCGTCGGCCTCGATCACGGCGTCGGCCATAACCGGGCCGCCGGCCGACGGGCGCAGGGCCACCTGGCGGGCGCCGGGCTGAGCCATGGCCAACCTGACGCTGGCCATGTTGGGGCCGCTCAGGGCCACGTCCAGGCTGGTGGTGCGGTTGTCGAGGCGGACCACCTGGAGACCGAGGACCAGGATCACCGCCGCGGCCACGGAGGCCCCGGCCGCGGCCAGGACCCGCACCCGCCAGCGACGGGCCAGCGACTCGACCGAGGCATCCCCTCGGGTGCCGGGCACCCGCTCCAGGACCACCGCCGGCGGGGCCTCGTCAAGGTTGGCGGCTATGCGGTCCCACAGCCCCGCGGGAGCCTCCTCCCCGACATAGCCGAGGAGGCCGGCGACCTCGCGCCCCTCGATCACCTCGACCCGGCACTGCGGGCAGGCCGCCAGGTGCCTGGACACCAGCTCCGCCTCGTCGCCGTCCAACGCGTCGAGCACGAAGGCCCCGAGAAGGTCCTCTAGCTCGTAGTGCGCCACTAGTCGGTCCATGCCCCACTCCCCACGTCAGCCAGATGGCCCCGCATCCGCCGCAGACCGGCCCTTATCCTGCTCTTGACGGTACCCTCGGGCGCCCCCAATGTGATGGCGACCTCCCGGTAGGTCTGGCCGCCCCAGTAGGCCAGCTCGATGGCCCGGCGCTCGTCGTCGGGGAGCGCGCCGAGCGCTTCCTTGAGCCGGTCGGCCACGGCCAGGTCCCACACCTCATGGTCGATGTCGTAGCCGCCCTCGGCCGTGGCCCGAGCCTCGCGCTCCTCGCGCAGCCGGCGGGCGCCGTCAGATCTCAACACGTCCACCGCCCGGCCGTGGGCCTGGGCGAGCAGGTAGGAGCGCAGGGAACCCCGTTCCGGGTCGAAGCGATCGGGAGTGTTCCACAGGCGCAGGAACACCTCCTGGACGATCTCCTCCCCCCGGGTGTGGTCGGCCAGGACCCGACGAGCCAGACCGTAGACGGCGCCGGCGTGGCGCCGGTACGCCTCGGCCAGGGCCTCCTGGCGCCACCGCCCGATGGCGACGACCAAGGCGGCGTCACTGGCATCGCCTAGGGGGCTCAGCATGGTGCTGTCTTGTTCGTCACCGACGGCGTCTGTGGATGCGGGTTGTTGGGCGCCACCACCGGGCGCGCCGGGGCGCCCGACCAGGCAGCCAGGAGCCGGAGCACCAGGCCAGGGGCGCCGGCGGTCTTCAGCCGGCCCTGCATGAAGGCCACCGCCGGGTCCAGCTCGCCGCTGGCCATGGCGGCGGCGTCGCCGGCGCCGGCGGTGAAGGACACGTCGGCGTCAGGCGCCGCGGCCATGCCCCAGCCCACCAGCTGGCCGCCGGCGACGACATGGTGGTAGCGGACGTCACCGGCGGGCAGGCCGGCGACCACCACATTGATGGTCGTGGCGCCGGTGGTGGTGGCGCCGGTAGTCGTGGCGCCGGTGGTGGTGGCGCCGGTGGTGGTGGCGCCGGTGGTGGTGGCGCCGGTGGTGGTGGCGCCGGTGGTGGTGGCGCCGGTGGTGGCGGGAGGGGTTCGGGGGGCCGGGGAGGCGCCGGCGGCCTGGGAGGCGAGCAGGGTGGCCGTCAGGCGGCCAGCCTCGGCCACCCACTCCTCGCTCAACCAGCCGGGCAGGTCGGCGCCGGCCCGCCCCTCTTGGCCAGCTCTCACCGGCGTGCCATCTGGCGTGCGCCGGCGAAGAGGTCTTCCTCACCAAGAGGTCCCGGCGCCGGCTGGCCGGAGCGGTCATGGGCCAGGAAGTACTCGTCGAAGGGCCACACCCCCTCGGCCACGTCGGCAGGCAGGCCGAACCAGTGGCGGGAGGTCGGGTCGACCTGGGTGGCGTGGGCGATCAGGGCGGCGGCCGTCACCCCGGTGTAGCCGGTGATGTCGACCCGGGTGGTGGCCGTGGACGCAGCCACCGCCTCGGCGATGCGGGCCATGCGCTCGTCGTCGAAGGGCGACTCCAGGCCGAGACGGAGGTAGGCCTCGTGGGTGGCTTGCATGCGCCGGGCCGACCACGAGACCCAGTACAGCTTGAGAGGCTCCCAGGGCTCCCCGGCCTCGGGGTGTCGGCCAGGGTCGCCGGCGGCGGCGAAGGCGGCGGTGGTCACCTCGTGGGCCCGGACGTGGTCGGGGTGGGGGTAGCCGCTCTGGTCCTCGGGGTAGGTGACCACCACCTGGGGCCGGGTGCGGCGGATGACGGCGACCAGGCGGCCCACGGCCTCGTCGAGGGGAGCCTGGGCGAAGGAGCGGGGATCGGCATTTCCGGGGGTGCCCGGCATGCCGGAGTCCCGGTAGCCGAGCAGCACCACCTCGTCGTAGCCGATGATGGCGGCCGCCGCGTCCAGCTCGGCCCGGCGCACCTCGGCCATGCGCGCCCTGACCCCGGGCAGGTCCATTGCCGGGTTGAGGATGTCCCCGGCCTCGCCGCCGGTGCAGGTCACCAGGACGGTGTGCACTCCCTCGGCGTGGTAGCGGGCGACGCTGCCGGCGCCCTTGGAGGCCTCGTCGTCGGGGTGGGCGTGGACGGCCAGGAGGCAGAGGCTGGGGTGGTCCGGCATGGGCCCAACCTAGGGTTTGGCGGGGCCGAAGCGGATACGGCGCCGCCGGCGCCCACGTGGCACCTGATCCGGTCGATCTGGAACCCACAGCCCCGGCCGAGGCGGGTGACTCGTCACCGGCGCCACCGCCGCCCCGTCGAACGGGCCGACTCCCGGGCTGTGGTCTAGTAACTGCGCTCAGGGAGCAGCGGGACCCCGAGGGAGGCGCCCGGCGCCGAGCGCAGCACCTGCTTGGCCTTGAGGCGCCCCCCGGTGTGGAGGATGGAACGGGAGAAGATGGTGGCAGCCAGGCGGGTGGCGACGACGATGCCGAGGGCGCAGACGACCATGGCCAAGACCACCTCGGCGGGGCCCGCCCCTCCGGTGGCGGCCAGGACGGGCATGTCGAGCGGCGCGGTGGGGGGCAGGAAGGCAAGGACCTTGACGACGCCGTTTGCGCTGCCCGAGCCGAAGGCGGTGAAGATCACGGCGTAGCCGATCAGCAGGGGCAGCTGGAGCGGGAAGGCCACCGCCTGGGCGTCCTCGGGCTTGGCCGCCAGCGATCCGGCGGCGGCGTAGAGAGCGGCGTAGAACAGGTAGCCCAGGATGATCCACACGAAGTCGACGGCGATCACCCCGACCCCGCTGCCTTGCAGGAGCGACGACCCGACCGCCGCCGCCGACACCAGGGCGGTGCCGGCAAAGATCACCCCTTGGGCCAGCACGATCACACTCGACCCGGCGACCTTGCCGGCCAGCAGCTCGGAGGGCCTGACGGCGGGGAGGAGCAGCTCGACGACCCGGCCGGACTTCTCGCGGATCACCCCGTTGAGCAGGCTGATGCCGTAGAACTGCACGAGGGTGAAGACCAGTACGGCGCTGGCCACCGCCGCGCCTCGGCGGCCGTTGTCGGCGGGCGCCGGCCGGAGGTAGGTGACGGGAAGGGGAGCCGGTGCCACCAGTGCCCGGGCCCGAGCGGGGTCGAGCCCGCTCGAGTCCACGGTGCGTACGATGCTCACCTCACGACCGACGACCGCGGCCAGCAGAGCCTTGGTCGACGTCGACCCGGCAGGCAACGCCTCGTCCACCACTACGGCCGGCGAGGGACCGCCCGTCACCGCCAGGTCGGCCCGCCGGGGCCCGGTCGCCGCCAGCGCAGCCCGGGCGGCGGCGTCGCTGGTGGCGGCCACCACGACCACGCGGGCACCCACGGACGGGCCGGCCCCCTCGATGGCCGCCACCTCCCCGGGCACGGCACCGGCGACGGCCACCCGGAAGGTGGCCGGTCCGCCCTCGAGCTCGGCGGGGAGCACGATGAGGGCGGCGATGGCCAGCACGAAGATGATCGTGGCTACGTAGATCGCCTTGCCCCGCAGCGTTTCGCCGGCCTCCCGCCCGGCGACCAGTCCGACCGCTCGCAACCTCACGGCACCGGCACCTGGGTGGGTGCGATTGCCTCCCGGAAGACCTCCGACAGCCGGCGGCGCTCGACGGCGAAGTGCTGCAGCTCCCCCGCCGCGGTGGCGGCGGCGAGCACCGTCGACGGAGCCACGCCGGGGTCGAGGACCAGGCGCAGCCTGCCGCCGTCGTTCTCCGAGACGCGCGCTCCTGGCAACCCCGCCGCCCACTGCCCCTGCCCGTCGCCGCCGACGGCGACGACGAGACGATCCACCCCGGCCGAGGCCAGCTCCTCGACCGTCCCCGAAGCCACCAGTCGCCCGTGGTCGACGATCGCCACCGAGTCACAGAGGTCCTCGACCAGGTCTAGCTGGTGACTGGAGAACACGACGATCTTGCCGGCGGCTGCCTGGTCGGCCAGCACGGCCGCCAGGTCGTCGACCCCGACCGGGTCGAGCCCGGAGAAGGGCTCGTCGAGGACCAGCAGCTGCGGATCGTGGACCAGGGCAGCGGCCAGCTGGACCCGCTGCTGGTTGCCGAGGGACAGCGCCTCGACCTTGTCGCCGGCCCGGCCGGCGACCCCCAACCTCTCCAGCCAATCCCGGGCGCTGGCCTGGGCACGCGACCGGGTGAGGCCCCGCAGCCGGCCGAAGTAGACGAGCTGGTCGAGGACCCTCATGGTCGGGTAAAGGCCCCGTTCCTCGGGCATGTAGCCGATGCCCCGGCACTCCGCGGGGCCGTACCGCCGGCCGTCCCAGCGCACCTCCCCGGCGTCGAGGGCGACCAGGTGGAGCACGGCCCGCATGGCGGTCGACTTTCCCGCACCATTGGGCCCGAGGAAGCCGAACAGCTGGCCACCCGGCACCGAGAAGGTCAAGCCGTCCAACGCCACCGTCGTGCCGTACCGCCGTACCAGCCCGATCAGTTCGAGCATGGTGCCGAGGCTATCCGACCGTCGGGCGCCTGCGGTCGGCCAGGCCGCCGGCCCGGCGCCGGAAGGTGCTGACCGTCTCGACGTGAGGGGTGCCGGGGAAGATGTCGACCACCTCCACGGTGACCAGGAGGTAGCCGGCGCCGGCGAGGAGGACGACGTCACGGCCGAGGGAGGCCGGGTCGCAGCTGACCAGCACCAGCCGTGGTGCGCCGGCGGAGGCCAGGGCGGCCACCCCGGGGCGGCCGAGGCCGGGCCGGGCCGGGTCGGCCACGACCACGTCGGGGCGGGCACCCGGGGGTGGCGACCACCGGGCCACCGGCCCACGTACGACCGTGGCGTCGAGGTCGGCCAGGTTGACCCGGGCGTCGGCCACCGCCTCGGCGCTGGCCTCGACGGCGATCAGCCGGCAACGGCGGCGGCCGGCGACGACCCCGCCGATCACACCCACGCCGGCGTAGGCGTCGACCAGGAGCCCGCCCGGCCCCACGGCCCCGGCCGTCGCCCGGTCCACCGCCGACACCACCGCCTCGGCCCCCGCCGGACCGGCCTGGAAGAACGACCGGGCCGAGACCCGCCAGATCCTCCCGCCCACCTCCTCATGGAACCACCCCCGCTGCCCGGGGCCCACCACCACCACGTCGCCATGCGCCCCCAGCTCCACGGCCGGCGCCCCGGCGCACCGGGGCCCGGCGGGCGGGTCGGGGCGGGCGGGGCGGCTCCGGTAGGGCGCGGCGGGCGGG
>JBOGGP010000087.1:0-9465 GCA_050744105.1 Acidimicrobiales bacterium | reverse complement strand
TCGGAACCGTCAGCGTCGAGGAGTCCCCGCTCCAGGTGGTGGACCATCTACAGCCGGCCCACCAACCCGCTCAAGGGTGGGGAATTTCAGTGATCGAGTCTGGGGAGTCTTCGGTGATCCCTACCAACCTCCACCGGCACCGAGGGGGCCGAGGTCTCCACCGAGTTGGTGGCGGTGACGGCGACGCTGTAGCTCTGGCCCTCGACCAGTCCCGACAGCTGCGCTGTGGTGGCCGGCGGGTTGCCGCTGACGGTGGCCTGCGCCCCTCCCGGGCTGGCGGTCAGCGTGTAGGACGTGCTGGGGCTGGCGTCGTCGCCGGGCACGCCGTTTGCCTGGGCGGGCGGCGGGGCCCAGCGGAACGTGACGCTACCGGGCCCGGGCCCGGGGGTAGCCCTAACCCCGACGGGGGGAACGGCACACCCGTCGCACGATCAGTCGGGCTCGATTCACGTCAGGCGCCCCGAGGTTTCCAAACTGCCAACTGACCGCCTGGCATTGCGACGATCCGAAGTCCGTCGGGGCCGACGATGTTCCATGCCTCGAACTCCTCGCTCGGCGGTACCGTCATCGCCCCGCTTGGCGCAAAACGAAGAACGAGCAGCCCGTCTTTTTGGGCAACGATCTCATCGACGGAACGATGCAGCAACAACAAGACCGGTCCGAGGCGCTCGGGCTCCGTCTCGGGCGCAAAGCGCTCCTCTTCGCTGTGTTCGTCAGGCCTGAACCAGAACGGCTGCTCCATAGTGAGATATAGCGAATTACCCGCTGCGCCGACGACCAGAGTTAGCGCGAAGTCCACGGAGCATCGCGTCACCTCCTGGTCAGCGAGCCGCAAGACGAACCGATCCGGCGTCTCGGTTAGCTCGACGCTGGTCATCCGCCAGGCCACCCGAGGACAGGTCCGATGTAGTTCTCTGGAATATGTGTCGCGCTCGGAGGCCCGGGCTTCCCGTTGACGTCTAGCGCCTGGCCGTTCCCCTCGTTGTTGTAGTACCGGAAGTAGCCGTTCGGGTACTGATCGGTCGGCTCCATGATCCGAATCGATCCAGCGTTGCCGGGAGCACTGGGGTCCTGGAACACGATGCCTTTGCCGTTGTCTGCCTCCCGTCCGACATACCCCTCCGGGATGTCGAACGTCGTGCCTCGGGGTGTGCCGACAAACACGCGCCCGGGACCTCCACCTGCCCCAAGGCGTCCGCCTGCTGTTTCTGCGCCAACACAGAGACCCACCGTCGTTTGGTCGTAGGCGGGCGCTCTCTGCCGACTCTCACCAGCCAGTTTGGGCTCGTGGGGCCCGACACGCTGGCCGGTCGGCTGGGCGATGACCCCGGCGGTGTTCTGCGTCCCGACGAGTGGTGTCGCGGACGCCGGTCCGGCCAGGAGTCCGGCGATCCCGACGATCACCGCGGCCAACACGGTGACCAACGCGATGAGCGCCCGGCCGGCAGCCGGGCGAACCTCAGACAGCCCTGTGCGCCTCACGGCAGGTCTCGTCACCGCCGACAGTCTTCCAGCCGCCGGTGACCGCCACGCGGCTTTGAGGGGCGGCTGGCAACTGAAGAAGAAAGGCCGGCCTCGTCGGCTTCGACAGCCGCACCCGGCGTCACCGTCGCTGTCAGGCCTGTCCTGTTCCCGCAGCCGCCACCACCGTTCAAACTTTTTCGACGGCAACCCGAGGACCCGACCGCAGGGAGGGCCGCAGGGGCGCCAGGACAACCGAGCGCAGCGAGGGCGTCAGCCTCAGGCTGGCAGCCGACAGGGGTGGCTGGTCAGGTGGGGGGTGGGCGGAGCCGGCCCAGGAGGCGGCGTAGGGATGGGAGCTGGCGGAGGTCTTTGGCCCGGCCGGCGGCTTCTTTGGAAGCGATCACGTCGGCCAGGTCGGCGACGGGCACACCGGGATGGTTCCCGACGGCCAGGCGAACAGCCCGGGTGGCCAGATCGGCATAGCCGGTGGTGCCTTCGGGGACGAAGCTGACATCGAGGGGTCCGTGGTCGGTGAGCAGAGTGAGGACCTGCCGGCTGGCGAGGGTGTCGGCGTCGAGGGGGGCGGGCACACCTTGGGGTTCGCCCTCGACGCGCAAACGGGCGCCCAGGTCTTTGAGCGCGGCGGCCAGACGACCAAGGTTGTCGGCATCGGAGGCGGGGGTGATGTCGGCGTCAGTGGTGCGCGGCAGATCGGAGCCCCACATGGCAGCGGCCATCCCACCGATGACCACATAGGCCACCTGGTGGCGGTCGAGCACCGAGAAGATGGCGGCCGCATCCTCGTCGGCCAGCGGTGACAACTCGGGTGGTGCCGGCCGTATTCGTAGGTGGGCAGCTCGAGCGGTGGCGGCTTTGGCGGCCGCTTCGTCTCGGCGGTGCTCGCGGCAACGCTGTCCGTCGCGCTCCACCCGCACGGGGCAGGTGTTGCCGTCCGCCAGCGGCCACCCGCAGGCCGGTCGGGTCACGAACCGGCCGGGATCAACTCGACGCCCACACCCGGGCCCGCTCGCGCTGGCCGGCCAGCTTGGAACGCCACCGCTGGCGCTCGGTCTCGGGCAGGGATGCCTCCCAGGCGGCCAGGGTGTCGTCGTGATCGTCGGTAGGAGCGAGCCGGGCCCGCAGGTCGAACCCCGCCGCGGCCAGGATCCGGTACAAGGTCGGCAGCGTCGGCTGGCGGCGCCCGGCCTCATAGGCGGCGATCGCCGACTGCACGGTGTGCGCCCGGGCGGCCAGCTCGGCCTGGGTCATCCCGGCTTGGGCCCGGGCATCGCAGATCAACGCCCCCGCCGCTTGGGACCACTCGTCTCGCTGGCCAACCACCCCACCATCATATATCCCATCGTAGATAACCGGTCCGGGTTTCTTTCTTCAGCCGCCCGCCCGTAGCAGCGACGCCGGACCGTCGCGCCGAGACCCCTGGCCGCGGCTGCAGGAGAGGACTGACGCCCTCGCCTTCGGCTCGGTTGTCCTGGCGCCCCTTCGGCCGCCCTGCGGGCGGGTCTTCGGGTTGCCGTCGAAGACGAAGCTGCCGGTCTTGTGATCGTCACGATCGGGTCACGTCTGGTGGTCGGCTTCAACCCAGATGTTGTCTCGGGATGCGACAGCGCCGAGAAGGCGGCCAAGACAGCAAGCAAGTACGCTTTCCACGGTCGGAACTGGGCCACCCGTTTCACCTATGGGTGGATGACCGACCTGGGGATTTACCGCCTCACCGGCAAGGTGCGCTACTACCGGGCTACGTCAGCCTGACGGTGAACGATGTCGGAGAGCCGGATGAGTGGAGAACCTCATGTCCGTGCTCGATAGGGGGCGGCTGGCAGAGCCCACCTCCACGGTGAGGCAGAACAAGCACCCGTCGGGAAACCCCCGGGACTGAGCCTGCCCGACCTACAGAGCGAAGCCGAGCCAGCCGCCTACCTCACCATCGACGACTACGTCACCAACCACCAAGGGCCGCCTCGGCCAACAACTCGCAGCCTGAAACTTGTCACAAAATCAAGAGTCCAAGACCGCGAGGTTTCTAGTCGTGAACGTCAGCCACGGCTCCTGTGGGAATGCTCAGTGATACGACCTGGAAGTTAGGCGATCCCCGGAATAGTAGGGAGAACACATAACGTCCATCCCTGATCGAATATCCATGCGTAAGCACTTCAAGGATCTCACCAGTAACCAGCTCCACAAACCAGCGCTCAGGGGCAATCGCCAGTTCAAGTGCGTTGTCGTAAACGGTCATGGGAGCCCCAAGTACCTAGCGCCCTTGGCGATCGCCCGCTCGACTGCGGGATCCTTGGCGATCTCCTTGGCCAGCGATCGAGGCAAACCTTCAAACTCGCCTGTATCGAAGTTGTAGAGGATACTTGTTGCCAGTCGCATCCTGTAGGTGAAGCTGCCCAGCTCTGACTCCAGGCGCCGGATTCTCGACATCTACCCAATAAGGCCGATTGGGTGGGGTGAGAGTCTCACTCGTGACCTGCGTTCCGTTCTCCCCCAACAATCCTCCCCCCGCACCTTCTGCGCCAAGGGTCCCTGGCTCACCACTCGTGGGCCCCTCGGCGCTGGCCACGGGGTCCCCCTCCGGGGTGGCGGCGCTGGCAAGGATCGTGGTGTTGGCCGGGGCGGCGCCGAGGACGGTCTGGTTGCCGAGCACCTGTCCGGGCCCGAAGGCCACGGCGGCGACCGCAGGGGCGACTGCGTTCCCCGTCCCGGCGGCGGACCGCAGCCCGGCCAGGAGGGGGTCGGATACCACCGCCGCCGCGGTCCCCCCGGCCTGGGCGGTGGCGGCGCACAGCCCGGAGGGGTCGACGGCGTTGAGGGGGGAGCCCCCGGCGTAGCTGTAGCGGGCCCCGGTCAGGGCAGCCAGGGGGTCGACGGTCAAGAAGCGGGCGATGCCGGGGTCGTAGGTCCGCGCCCCCAGGTAGTACTGGCCCGAGACGACGTCGTAGAGCCCGCCGGCGTAGTCCACCACGGGCAGGACCGCCGAGGAGTACGAGGCGAAGGCGCCGTAGGCGCTATAGGAGTAGCTGCCCGCCACCGCGCCGGCGGCGTCGGTGAGCGCCCGGGTGCTGCCCAGCTGGTCGGTGGCGTAGAAGTAGGGCGAGCCGCCCGCGGCGACCTGCTCGACGGGCAGGCCCCCCGGCCCGGTGATCAAGTCGGTCGGGCCCTCCGCCATCACCGTCGGCAGGGGCCCGGCCTGGTCCCAGGTGAGGGCCAGGGTCGTCCCGTCCGCGTTCTCCGACGAGCGCAGGCCGTTGCCGCCGTAGGCGTAGGAGGCGGCGTGGCCGGCCCCCGAGTAGCCGACCAGTCGCCCGGCCTGGTCGTAGGAGTACCCGGCCTGGCCCAACAGGCCCGAGGTGGAGGTGAGCTCCCCCTCGGGGTCGTAGCCCAAGGTGGCCGCCCCCGACCCGGCCACGCCTGTCATCTCGTGGGCGGCGTCGTAGCCGAGGGCCAGGGCGAAGCCGGGCACCGACGCCGAGACGATGTCGCCGGCGGTGCCGTAGCCGTAGGCGGTGCCGTCGGGGCTCTGGGAGACAAGGCGCCCCGACGAGTCGTAGCGGTAGCCGGTGAAGTCCTCGGAGGTGAGCAGGCCCCGGGGGTCGCGGCCGTAGAGCAACGACATGAAGTTGCCCCCCGGCCCGGTGGCTCTGATCGACGAGGCGGCCCCGGCCGGGTCGTAGGAGAGGCTCTCGGTGGTGGCGTTGGGGAAGGCCTCGCCCACCAGGTCGCCCCCGGCGTCGTAGGAGAACGAGGTGGTGCGCCCCGACCCGTCGCTGAGCGAGGCCATGCGCCCGGCGGGGTCGTAGCTGTAGCCCACCACCCGGCCGTCGGGGTAGGCCAGCTCGGTCAGCGCCCCGGCGGGGTCGTAGGCGTAGCCGACGGCGCCGCCCGGGCCGGCCTCGGCCACCACCAGGCGGCCCAGGGCGTCGTAGTAGTAGTGCGAGGTGCCGGTGCCGTCGGCCATGGTCACGAGGCGCCCGGCGGGGTCGTAGGCCCGGGCCACCGGTGGCGTCGCCCCGTCGGAGTACGACACCGCTACCTGGCGGCCGTCGCCGTCGTAGGAGTAGGAGGTGGTGCGCCCCGAGGGGTCGACCGATGAGACCAGGCCCCCGAGGCGTCCCAGCGGTAGGTGCTGGCCCGCCCGAGGGCGTCGGTGACCGAGGTCCGCTGGCCGAGGGCGTTGTAGGAGTACACGGCCTGGGTGCCGAGAGCGTCCGACAGCGACACCACGTTGCCGTCGGGGTCGTAGGAGGTCGTGGTCACCTGGCCGCCCGGGCCCCGGGCCCCGACCACCTCGTCGTAGGCGTCGTAGGTGTAGGCGGTGGTGGCCAGCGACGCGTCGGTCGCCGATGCCAGGTTGCCGTCGGCGTCGTAGGTGTAGGTGCTGGAGAACCCGCGGGGGTCGGTCGAGCGGACCAGCTCCCCGGGCCCGGCTCCGGCCCAGGCGAAGGTGCTCACCCCGCCCCGGGGGTCGGTTGCCTCGACGACCCGACCCTCGCCGTCGTAGGCGTAGGACGTGGTAGCCCCGGCGGGGTCGGTGGCCCTCACCACGTTGCCGTAGGTGTCGTGGGCGAAGGTGGTGGTGCGCCCGTCGGGGTCGGTGGCCGCGATCAGGTCGCCCGGGCTGGCTAGGCCGTCGTAGGACAAGGTGGTGGTGGAGGTCGGGGCGGGGCCGGCGGACACGACGGTGAGGTCGCCCGCCGGGTCGTAGCCATAGGAGGTGGTGCCCCCGTCGGGGTTGGTCGACGACGTCACCTGCCCCGCCGCGTCGTAGGCGTAGGAGGAGTGGGCGCCCGTGGCGTCGGTGGCGCCGACGAGGTCGCCGGCGAGGTCGTAGGCCGCGGTGGTCACCCGCCCGGCGGGGTCGGTGACCGAGGTCGGCTCCCGGGTCGACGTGTCGAACCCGTAGGCCCAGACGGCCTGTTGGGGGGTGCCCCAGGCCCGGCCCAGGTAGGTGAGCAGGTAGCCGGTGTGGAAGGCGACCACGTCGTTGCCGTCGGGGTCGACGACGGCCATGCCCCCGGTGGTGTTGTAGAGGAGGTTCTCGTTGCGCCCCGGGCCGGCCTGGCATATGCCCGGGCAGTCGTAGGCGGTGGCGAGCGAGGAGCCGTTCGGGTCGACGATCCCGGTCAGGTGGCTGGCGTCGTTGGGGTTGGTGTAGGCGAGGGAGCTGAGCCCGCCGAGGGGGCCGACCAGGCCGGTCAGCTCGGTCTCGATGTTCCTGCCGCTGTTGAAGTGGATGGTGCTGTCGTAGATGCCGACCTCGGAGCCGTCGGGGTCGACCACCAGGGCCAGGTTGCCCGAGGCGTCGTAGTAGAAGCGCAGCGAGCGGCCCTCGGGGTCGGTGACCGACGCCAGCTCGGAGTCTTGCCCGCTGGGCTGGTAGCTGAGCGAGGTCACATAGCCGTGGGGGTCGACCTCGTCGATCAGCTTGCCCGTCGAGTCGAAGACGTAGCTGATCAGCTCGCCGCGCCGGGAGAACACGTAGGTGCCGCCCGGCCCGGCGCTCAGCGTGGCGTGGACCTCGGGGTAGGGGGTGAACCCGCCGGCCCCGCCGGGGGCGAAGGGGACGGTGGAGCCGTTCTCCTGGTAGACCACCACGCTGCCGTCGAGTACGAGCTCGAGGTACATGTTGTAGCTGTCGGTCCAACGAAATGGCAGTGGTGGGTTGACCGAGCCCGGCGCCGCGGTCCCGATGGCCTCGGGGTTGTAGGTGAGGGAGAACTTGAGCGGCACGCCCCGGCCCGGGACGCTGAGCTCGTCGTAGCTGCGGTAGAAGTTCCCGGTGGCGCAGCTGACCCCCCAGGTGGTGGTGCAGCTGACCGCCGGCTCGGCCGGGTTGGAGCCCCCCAACAGCTCGGAGAGGTCCCAGGTGATGAAAACCCGGTCCGACGCCGCCTGCTCCTCGAGTGGCGGGTAGGTGGCCGAGTACAAGCCGATGGCGGCCGTGAAGCCCTCCGTCACCGGTCCGTAGGCCTGGGGGGCGCCCTCGGGGACCGAGACCTCGGCCTCGCAGTAGGTGCCCGACCCGCAGGCGGTCACCAAGGTGTAGCCCTGGTAGATCTCGAGGTAGTAGGGGGTGGGCCCGACGTCGACGTTGGAGAAGGCGACGACGGTCGACACCGCGCCTGGGAGCAGGTAGTGGCTGGTGACCGCCACGGCCGCGCTGTAGCCGTTGGACGACAGGCTGTCAGGCGACAGGCTTGCAGGCGACAGGCTTGCGTACGGCGGGGAGGCGGCCGCGGGGGCCCCTGCTCGGGCGGTCCCCAGCGAGGTGGGCGGGGTGGGCGGCGACGCCTTGGGGGCCAGAGCCTTGGGGGCCGAGACCCCGGGGGGGAGACCCCCGGTGCAGGCGCCGACCGTGGCGGGGCCCTTGCCCGCCGGGACCGGGCAGGGTGCTCGCCCTGGCGGGCGGCCGACCGCCAGGCCAGGATGGGCCAGCGCCGCGGGCGGGGCGCAGGTCGGGCCGAGGTGCAGGGCGGCAGCCACCTTGGCGGGGCAGGAGGACCTGGGGGCGGCCAGGCGGGCCGGGTCCGGCCGGCCGGGGACCGACGCCAGGCCCGGGAGGGTGACGGGCCGGCCGGGGGCCGGGGGCGTCACCCTCAGGGGGTGACGGCTGGCGCCGTTGGGCGCCGGCGCCACCACAGGTGCGGCGCCGGCGACGACCGCTGGCGCGCCAACGCCCACGAGGCACGCCGCCGCGCTGATCGCGCCCAGGACCAACCGCCCGGCCCTGTGGCCCCGGTTCATCATGGTACCCCTCCCACCAGACAGCCCCACGAGCAGCCACCGGGCAGGCGGGCGCACGACGAGGACGGCTGCAGGTCAGTATGCGCCTGCACCGCCTGCTTGGCAAGAGGGAATGTCCGGGTTGCTGCCCTTGCCCGCCCTTGCCTGCCGTCCAGCATGCGCCGATGAAGTCTGCGAATCGATTCGGCACGCGCGACTGGCGAGGGGAAGGGATCACTCGGTGCTGGGGCCCGCCCGCTGGCTGGCGTGGCGTCGCCGGCCGGGTCCGCCGGCGCTGGGCGGTGATGCGGCAGTCAGGGCGTGCCGCGCCTCAGCGGGGGGGCGGGGGCGGAGCGGGCGAGGCCCTCGGCGATGGCGGCGGCCACCTCTCCGGCGCTCAGGCTGGCTACCGGCAGCGCCGGCGCCCCCATGGCACCGGCCAGGGCGGCGGCCAGGCCGAGGCGCACGGGGCCGTCCTCGGAGTCGAGGACCAGGGCGGGCACCCGCCGCTCCCCGACCTGGCCGGCGGCGGCCAGGGCACGCTCCCAGGCGCCGGGCCCGGCTGTGGCCCTGCCGTCGGTCAGGACCACGAGGAAGGCCTCGTCGCCGGCGCCGGACGCCTGGAGGGCCACGTCGAGTCCGGCGGCCAGGCCCTCGGCGAGGGGGGTGGCCCCCCCGGTGGGCAGGTCACCCAGGCGGGCCCGGGCCACCTCGACGCTGGCCGTGGGGGCCAGGACCACGTCGGCGCCGCCGCCCCCCAGGGCCACCAGGGCCACACGGTGGCGGTCCCGGTAGGCGGAGGCCAGCAGCCCCAGGACCGCCCCCGTCGCCGCCGTGACGCGGGCCTCGGTGCCCATCGAGCCGCTGGTGTCGACGACCACGACGATGCAGCGCCGGGCCGGTTGCCGCCGCCTCGGCTCGCGCAGGTCGGCGGGATCGAGCCCTGGCCCCGCGGTCGCCACCGGCCCACCCGCCGGCCCACCCAGGCCCGCCGGGCCGGCCACCTGCACACCCGCCGGCCTACTCCCCGGCCCGGCCGCCGCCCGCCGCAGGGCGCCGGCGCGGACCGAGGCAGCCACCGCTACGCTCGCCGTTCCCCCCGGGCCCGGCACCCGGTGGCCGACGACGGGGCCCCGCTGCGAGGCCCCCGTGACCGCCCCGCCGGCCGGCGCCGGCCTGGTCAAGGCGGGGACGGCGCCCGGCTGCATGGCCGGGCCGGCCAGCTGGGCCCAGCGCTCGCCCGAGGGGCCCGTGCCC
>JBOGGP010000086.1:0-9484 GCA_050744105.1 Acidimicrobiales bacterium | reverse complement strand
GTGCCGGCCTCGGCCACGGTGCCGGCCTCGGCCACGGTGCCGGCCTCGACGGCGGCGACATGGGCCGCCACCCAGGCGGCGACCTCGTCGGGTCGCCAGCGCGGCAGCCAGTGCGGGCCGGCTACGGCCCGGCGCACCAGGGTGGTCGCCCACTCCTCGGCGCCGTCGAGGAGGGCCGGCGTCACGTACCTGTCGTCGCCGGCGACGACCAGCTGGACGGGCACGTCGGTGCGGACCAGTCGGGGCCGGCGGGCCCCTCCGGAGATGCCGGCCCCGGCGGAGATGCCGGCTCCGGCGAGGATGCCGGCCCCCCTGAGGATGCCGGCCCCCCTGAGGATGCCGGCCCCCCTGAAGATGTTGGCCCGGTACAGCTCGACGCCCCTGGCCCCGTTGGCCACCAGGTCCGGCCCCGGCCACCGCCCGTCGATGACGGCGCCCTCGCGGCCGACCACGGCCGGCCAGATGCGGCCCAGGCCGTGGCGCCAGGCCAGCGGCGCCAGGGGCGTGTGCAGGGCGGCGACGTACCACGAATGCCAGGCCTGGTCGGCCAGCTGGTGCCACCTCCCCCCGCCGGGCCGCAGGCGGGCCCGGATCCATGCCCCGACGTGGTCGAGGCCGGGGCCCGACATGGAGGTGAAGCTGGCGAAGCGGCCGGCTCGGGCGGGGTCGCAGACCGCCGCCCAACCCTGGACGGAGCCCCAGTCGTGGCCGACCAGGTGCACCGGGCGGCCCGGGCACACGGCGTCGGCGACAGCCACCAGGTCGGCCACGAGCGCCTCCATCCGGTAGCAGTGGCGACCGGGCGGGGCGTCGGAGGCGCCGGCACCGCGGACGTCGTAGGTGACCACGTGGTGGTCGGGACCCAGCCGCTCGGCCACCAGGTCCCAGACGTGGTGGTCGTCGGGGTAGCCGTGGACCAGCACCACGGTGGGGGCGCCGGGGACTCCCCGCTCCTGCACGGATATGGCGGTGCCTCCGAAGCCGCGGACCCGGCTTGTCGCCCCCCCTCGGGCGACGTCGGGCTCCGGCACTGCCATCACGTTAGCGTTAGCACCGGGGCCGGAGCCGGGGCCGCGCCCACCATCACCCGAGACCGCCGGGGCTCAGGCCGCCGGGGCCTGGGCCTTGACCACGGCGAGCACGAACCCGTCCCAGCCCTTGGCCCCCACCGTCTGGACGGCGGTGGCGTCGACCCGGCTGTCGGCCCTGAGAGCCTCGAACAGCCGCCGGGTCCCCACCACGTCGGCGCTGTCCGACGCCGGGTCGACCACGGCGCCGCCGCGCACCACGTTGTCGACCACGATCAGCGCCCCGGGGCGGGACAGGCGCACGGCCCGGTCGAAGTAGGCGGCGTTGCTGGCCTTGTCGGCGTCGATGAACGCCATGTCGAAGGGCCCCGCTGCCTCCGCCTCCAGGGCGGCCAGGCTGTCCAGGGCGGCGCCCACCCGCACCTCGACCCGGTCGGCCAGGCCGGCCCGGGCCAGGTTGGCCCTCGCCACCTGGGCGTGGCCGGGCTCGACCTCGAGGGTGGTCAGCCGACCGCCGGCGGGCAGGGCCCGGGCCATCCATATGGTGCTGTAGGCGCCGAGCGTCCCGATCTCGAGAATCGAGCGGGCCCCGGCCAGGGTGGCCAGCAGGGCGAGCAGCTTGCCCTGGGTGGCGGTCACGTTGATGGGGGGCAGGCCGGCCGCCGCGCTGTCGGCCAGGGCGGCGTCCAGGACCGGATCGCCGGCGGCCAGCATCTCGACCAGGTAGCCGTCGACGGCGTCCCAGCGCTCCTGGGTCAACTCCCCTCCTCCCCGGCATCCCAGGTGGGTACCAGCCGGCGGGCGGCCAGGGCCTCGTCCACCCTTCCCACCGGGGTGGTGCGGGGGGCCCCCCTGGCCCCCGCTCCCCCGCCGCCCCCCTCCTGCAGGGCGATGGCGACCAGGGCGTCTCCCAGGGCGGCGACGGTCTGGGGGCTCTCGGTCTCCGTGGGCTCGATCATCAGGGCCTCCTCCACGATCAGGGGAAAGTAGACGGTCGGGGCGTGGAACCCCTCCTCGAGCAGGGCCTTGGCCACGTCCAGGGCCCTCAGGCCGCACCGGCGCCTGAGCGTGGCCGTGGAAGCCACGAACTCGTGCATGCTCGGGCGGTCGTAGGGCAGGTCGTAGGTACCCCGCAGGCGGTGGCGCAGCCAGTTGGCGTTGAGGACGGCGGCCTCGGCCACCAGGCGCAGGCCGTCCCCCCCGTTGGCCAGGATGTAGGACCACGCCCGGGCCAGGGCCAGGGCGTTGCCGTGCCAGCCGTGCACCCGGCCGATCGAGCGGGACGGCTGGTGCCACGAGAAGGTCCCACTGTCGTCGCGCACCGGCACGGGCCCGGGCAGGAAGTCGGCCAGCTGCTCCGAGACGGCCACCGGCCCGGCACCGGGGCCTCCCCCGCCGTGGGGCACGGCGAAGGTCTTGTGCAGGTTGAGGTGCACTATGTCGAAGCCCATGTCGCCTGGGCGGGTCACCCCCAGGATGGCGTTGAGGTTGGCCCCGTCGTAGTAGAGGAGGCCGCCGGCGCCGTGGACGGCCCCGGCGATCTCGGCGATGTCGGACTCGAAGAGGCCCAGGGTGTTGGGGTTGGTGAGCATGATCCCGGCCACGTCGGTGTCGAGGCACCGGCGCAGGGCGGCCACGTCGACCAGGCCCCGGCGGTCGGAGGGCACGGTCACCGTCTGGTAGCCGGCGAGGGTCACCGACGCCGGGTTGGTGCCGTGGGCCGAGTCGGGGATCAGCACCTTGGTCCGGGCCCGCCGCCGCCCCCCTCCAGCCGCCGCCTCCTGCGCCCGGGCGTCGTGCCACGCCCTCATCAGGAGGAGCCCGGTGAGCTCCCCGGCGGCGCCGGCTGGGGGCTGGAGCGTCGCCGCGTGCATCCCGGTTATGCGGCACAGGGCGCCCGACAGCGACCACAGCAGTTCGAGCCAGCCCTGGGCCAGGGCCGCCGGGGTGGCCGGGTGAGCCCGGGCCAGGCCGGGCAGGGCGGCGGCCTCGTCGCAGAGCTTGGGGTTGTACTTCATGGTGCAGGAGCCGAGGGGGTAGGCCCCGAGGTCGACCGAGTACTGCCGGTGGCTGAGGCGGGTGACGTGGGCCACCAGGTCACGCTCGGACACCTCGGCCAGCGCCGGCGGCTCGGCCCGCAGGGCGTCGGGTGGCACCAGCTCGGCGGCCGGCCACTCCGGCAGCCCCGTCTCCCGGAACGACCACGCCGAGCGTCCCGGCGCTGACATCTCGAAGACTGTGGGCTCGCTGGCCCGGCCGACGAGGGGGGCGCTGGTTGCCCGGCCCCCGGGAGCGGCGCCGGGCCCTCCTTTCACCACTTACCTCACCGCCTTGTCGAGGGCGGCCACGTAGGCGTCGATCTGGGCTCGGGTCCTGGCCTCGGTCACCGCCACCAGCAGGCCGTCGCCTCCCATGGTGGTCCGCCCCCGATCCACGCCCACGGCCACGCCGGCGAGGAAGCCCTCCTCGGCCATGCGCTCGACGGCGAGGTCGGGGTCGACGGGCAGGCGCAGGGCGAACTCCCGCAGGGTCGTCCCCGCCACCAGGGGGGCCACGCCGGGAAGGCCGAGCAGGGCATCTCGGGTGTAGCGGGCGCCGCGGGCGCAGCGCAGGGCCAGCTCCCGCAGGCCCGACGTGCCCAGCCACGCCAGCTGGACCATGCACGCCACGGCAACCAGGGTCTGGTTGGTGCAGACGTTCGACGAGGCCTTCTCCCGGCGGATGTCCTGCTCCCGGGCCCGCAGGGTGCTCACGTAGGCTCGGCGGCCCTCGGTGTCGACGCTGCGCCCGACCAGGCGCCCGGGCAGGCGGCGCACGTGGGTGGCCCGGCACGAGAACATCCCCAGGTACGGGCCGCCGAACGACAGCGGCGTGCCCAGGGCCTGGCCCTCCCCCACGGCCACGTCCGCCCCCAACTCCCCCGGCGAGGCCAGCAGGCCGGCCGAGACCGGGTCGAAGCCGGCCACGAGGAGGGCCCCGGCGCCGTCGGCCTCGGCCCGGGCGGCGGCCAGGTCCTCGATCACCCCGAGGAAGTTGGGCGAGGCCACCACCAGGGCGGCGGGGGCGGGGCCGTCGGGATCGGCCCGGCCGGCGGCGGCCCAGTCGGTGACCCCGCCGGCCAGGGGGACCTCGACCAGGCGTTGCCCGCTGCCCGCTGCCGCCGTGGCCAGCACCGCCCGCCAGTGCGGGTGGAGCCCCCCGCTCACCCAGACGGTGTGGCGGCCGGTGGCGGCGGCGGCCAGGTTGACGGCCTCCAGGGCAGCGGCGGCACCGTCGTAGAGCGAGGCGTTGGCCACCGGCAGGCCCGACAGCCGGGCCACCAGGGTCTGGTACTCGAACAGGGCCTGGAGCACCCCCTGGGCCACCTCGGGCTGGTAGGGGGTGTAGGCGGTGACGAACTCGCTGCGGCCGGCCAGGGACCGCACCACGGCGGGGATGTCGTGGTCGTAGGCCCCCGCCCCGGCGAAGCAGACCAGGTCGGCCCCGGCCCGGTTGGCCCCGGCCAGCCGGGCCATCTCCTCGGCCACGTCGGCCTCGGCCCGCCCCGGGGCCAGGTCCAGCCCGCCGGCCAGGCGCAGGGCGGCGGGGACGCAGTCGAAGAGCTCCTCGACGCCCGACAGGCCGATGTCGGCCAGCATGGAGGAGACCTCCTCGGCGGTGTGGGGGACGTAGTGAACCATGAGGGGAAAGGCCTATCCCTTCTGCCTGGCCACGAAGGGGAGGGGCACGACGGTGGCGGCCGTCGGGCGCCCGCGGGCGTCGAGCCACAGCTCAGCGCCGGTCTCGGTGCCCGCCCGCAGGAGGGCCAGGGCTATGCCGTGGCCGAGCACGGGCGAGAAGTTGCCGCTGGTCACCTGGCCGACGGGCGGGCCGGCGCCCGGCCCCGGCGGGGACGGCAGCACCGGGTAGCCGGCCCGGGGGGGCTGGCGGCCGGCGGTGGCCAGGCCGGCGAGGCGGCGGGAGGGGCCGGCGGCCCGCTCGGCCTCCAGGGCGGCACGGCCACGGAAGCCGCCTGGTTTGTCCCATGCCACCACCCACCCGAGGCCGGCCTGGAGGGGGGTGATGCCGGGGCCGAGCTCGTGGCCGTGCAGGGGGAGGGCGGCCTCCAGGCGCAGGGTGTCGCGCGCCCCCAGGCCGGCGGGGCGGGCGCCGGCGGCGACCACGGCGGCGAAGAAGTCGGCGGCCGCCTCGGGGGGCAGGGCGCACTCGACGCCGTCCTCGCCGGTGTAGCCGGTGCCGGCGGCCACCACCGGGTGTCCCCGCCAGGTCAGCGTGGTCACCCTGAAGCGCCCCACGGCGGCCGCCTCGGGGGCCACCTGGGCCAGCCGGGCCCGGGCCCGGGGGCCCCCGACGGCGAGGACGGCCCGCTGGTCGGTCACCTCGGTCGCCGGGCTGGCCGGGCCGTCCAGGGCGTCGAGCACCGAGGCGGTGTTGGAGGCGTTGGGCATGACGTCGAAGCGCTCAGGGCCGACCCACCACACGATGATGTCGTCGACGACGGAGGCGTCGCCGGCGGCGAGCAGGTGGGTGTACTGGGCCCTCCCCGGCCCGATCCGGGCCAGGTCGTTGGTCAGGGTGGCCTGCAGGCGGGCGAAGGCGCCCGGGCCCTCCACCCTCACCGTGCCCAGGTGGCTGACGTCGAAGATCACGGCGTCGGAGCGGCAGGCCATGTGCTCGGCCACGGTGCCGCCTGGGTACGACAGGGGCATCTCCCAGCCGCCGAAGGCCACCATCCGGGCGCTCAGCTGGCGGTGCAGGCGGTCCAGGGGCGAGCGCCGGGTGGTGACGGGCGCCGGGCTCACCGCCCAAGGATACCGGCCACCGGCAGGCGCCGGCAGCGCTAGGGTCGCCGCAGTGCCGGACTCCGATCGCGCCGCCATCACGGTGATCGGTGTCGGCCGCGTGGTCGCGACCCCCGATCTGGTGCTTATCACCATCGGTGTCGAGACGGCGGCCGCCACTCCCGGCGAGGCAATGCGGGCGGCGGCGATCAACGCCGCCACGCTGGACAGGGTGCTTGGGGACAATGGGATTGCGCTGGCGGATCGCCGAACCGCCCGTCTCACCGTGCAGCCAGCGCTCGACTATCAGCGCCAGGCTGTCAGTCATCACACAGCCACGTATCTCTTCGAGGTAACTGTTCGGGATCTCACCGCCGCCGGCGCCGTGGTCGATCAGGCGTCGGCGGACGCCGCCCTTGGCGATGTGCTTCGGGTGCAGGACATCTCGATGTCGTTTGCCGATCCGGACGAGTTCATTGCCCAAGCACGCGGCCACGCGGTCGTCGCCGCACGCCGGCAGGCCGAGCAGCTGGCCGCCGCCGCCGGTGTCCGGCTCGGGAGACTGCGCACGCTATCCGAAGGGCTCGGCGCCGACCCGGGCGGCGGGTTCAAGTCCAGCGCCGCGCCACATCGTGGGGCGGTTGTCCAGCCTGGAAGCGCAGGACTGACGGTCCAGGTCCTGGCCACCTTCGATATTGGCCCAGCGGATGGAGACTGGTCCCCCTGTCTCTCCGACGAGGCGCGGGCACCAGCCAGCGCTAGCTAGCCGGCGGTGGCCGCCGGCGAGGACGGGGCCTCGGCGCCGGCCGGGGAGGAGCGCTCCAGCTTGGTGATGGCGGCGGCCAGCTCGGAGACGACGCCGGCCAGGGGCATGATGTTGAGCACTCCCTGGCCGCCGCGGAGCAGGTCGACGATCTCGGCGTCGGAGTGGACCAGCAAGGTGCGCCCCTGCTCGATCACCAGGTTGGCCGAACCGAGGTCGTCGCCGGCAGCCCGCAGGAACTCGATGGCCCGGCGGGCCTGGCGCAGCGAGATGTTGGCGTCGAGCAGGCGCTTGATGACCTTCAGGCGCAGCAGGTCGGCATAGGAGTACCTCCTCTGCGTCCCGCTGCCCCGGGCCTCGGAGACGGAGGGGCGCAGGAGGTCGGTGCGGGCCCAGTAGTCGAGCTGGCGGTAGGTGATGCCCACGATGGCGCACACCTGCGGCCCGCGGTACCCAGCTTGAGGGCTTTGGTCGCTCATTGTCTCGGCCTCCGGGGAAGTGGCAGCATTGGCTCTCTGGCGATCCGGGCTAGTGACAGTCCGGTAGTTACGCAAGTGTTACCGACGGAGGCGGGCTTTGCAAGTGCTGGTAGTGGGAGCCCGGTCTCAGGGCTCGAAGTCCTGGGGGCGGACCCCCTCGATGAACTGGCGGAACTCGCTGACGATGTCGTCGTCGCCCTCGCCTTGGGCCTCCTCGTCGGCCTGGAGGACCACCCCCTCGGCGTCGAGCAGAGCCTCCTCGGCGTAGATGGTCGCCCCCACCCGAACGGCCAGGGCGATGGCGTCGCTCGGCCGGGCCGAGACCGACACCCGCCTCCCCGCCAGATGGACCCGGATCTCGGCGAAGAAGGTACGGTCGCGGACCTCGGTGATGACCACGCAGGCCACCGTTGCCCCCAGCTCGGCCAGCAGGTCCCGCATCAGGTCGTGGGTCATGGGCCGGGGGGTGGTCAGGCGCTGGATGGCGTAGGCAATGGCGGTGGCCTCGTTGGGCCCGATGTAGATGGGCAGGGTGCGCCGGCCGCCGGAGATTTCCTGGAGGAGCAGGATCGGGGTGTTGGTCGAAAATTCGACCCTCACCGCGGCGAGGTGCATCTCCAACATGGTCCACACGCTACTGCCTGGCCTCCTCTCCGGTCACCCGCCGCCGGCCCCTCGGTCGACCCAGTGGACCCATGAGACTCAGGGTGCCCATGATGCTCAGGTCTCGGTTGGCATGTCGTGGGCGGTCCGCCCCGGCCGCCTGGCCGTCGCCAGCGTGGTCCAGGCCGGCCCGGATCATGGCCATTCAACCCGTCGGCCCGCCGTCCCGGTCACGGCGAGCGCCCCGCCAAGTACCAGGGGGTGTGACCGTCAGGGATGGCGAAGCTCGATTTCGAGGGCGAACTCCATCAATCTCGAGAGGACGGCCGTCTCTGCCCAGAAGATCTCTTGAGCGATGTCTTCTGGCGCGACGAGCTTGCGGGCGGTTGTTTCGAACCGAGGCTGCCAATCGTCGAGCTCTACCCGCGCCCACCAGCGGCTCTGGTAGTAGCTCGTTCGACCGGCGGGATTCTCAGGATCATGGACGTGCTGACTGGCGAGGTAGTCAGCTTCGACGACCCTCGCACATGCTTCCTCGGCCACTTCGCGGACGAGGGTGTCACGCAGCTCCTCTCCTGGCTCAACGGTCCCCCCGGGGAGATTCCAGCCGACCGAGGGGTCAGCGACGAGCAATACTTGATGGTTGGTGTCAAAGCACAATCCATAGCTCTGGGTTACCTGTTCCACGGGAGGTAGCCAATCCCGCGCCATGAGGGTGAAAGTCGCCGGTCGACCCGCTCGCACCGTGATCGGAGAGAGCATCGCGTCGACGGGGCCGATGTCCAGCGGTCTCATGACCAACAACATCGCGCCAGATTATGCAGCTGCATAATCTGGCGAGGGTCCCGGGGCGGCCGGGTCACCCTTGATGGCCATCCTTCGGCGTGGCGCCGGCCGCCGACCCCCCTCGAGCCACGGGACAGTGCTAGTGGATGCGGCGCAGGGCCAGGCGCAGGAGGGCGGCGTGGAGTGCCCCCCCGGCCCGGCTGAGCTCGTCGAGGGCGACGGCCGCCTGGCGGCGGGCCTTAGGATTGCGCTGCTTGAGCAGCGGCATGACGACCTGCTCGAACAAGCTGGCCTCCCGGTCGGCGGCGTTGCGCCAGGCCCGCAGGTGGCGGGGCTCGACACCGTGGCGGGCGAAGCCGGCGGCGGCACGTGCCACGGCCAGGGCATCGCCGTCGAAGTAGGGGACTCCTGCCACCTGCACCGGGGTCACCAGCCCGAACTGCTCCAGGGCCCGGGCCACCGGCTCGGCCAGGCCGCTGGCCGCGGCCAGCTCCTCCATGGTGAAGGTCGCGTCGTCCTCCTCCCCGTCCTCCCCCTGCGGCGCCGGCTCACCGCCGGCCTCATCGCCCGCCTCGGGCAGGGAGATGACGACGGCCTCGCCGCTGCCGGGGGTGTCGACGGCCCGAGATCGCGCCAGGCGGGCTTCGGGCCTCGAGAACGCGGGCTGGTGAGCTCCACCGGCCCTCTGGGCGCCGGCCTGCTGGCGCCGGGGCAGTGGAGGCGGCGGGGCGGGGAGCCCGGCCGGCGCCGGCTCGGGCGCCCGGGCCTCTGGGGGGGGGCCCTCGACCTCGGGGTGAGGGAGGGGCGGGGAGCGACCGGACTCCCCCGCCGTCGTGTCGCCGGAGGGGCACCGGCCTCCTCGGCCTTGGGTGGACACGGCATCCCGGTCAGGGCCGCTCCGCGCCCGGCCCTGGCCCCCCCCGTCCTCCCCGTAGATGGCTTCGGGGACCGGGCCTTCCCACTGACCGGTCCACTGCGCCAGGTGCGGCGCCGGCACCGAACCTGGCGCCGGCACCGAACCTGGCTCCGGCACCGAACCTGGCG
>JBOGGP010000085.1:0-9507 GCA_050744105.1 Acidimicrobiales bacterium | reverse complement strand
TCCCGATGCGCCCACCCGGAAGACCAGAGGCGACCCCTGACCCGTCACCTGGTCCGCCACCGCTCCCGCCTCCCAGTAGACCAGACCTGCTCGAGAGGTGGCCGCGGCGGCGGGAATGGACAGCTGGAAGGAGTACGCGCCGAGGACGGCGGGGACTCCGGCACGCTCGAGGGAGCCGACCGCGGTGGCGGCGCCCTGTCTCGTCTCGAGATCCCGCACCACCAGGCTGATCCTCTTTCCTGCCACACCGCCTTGGCGGTTCACCAAGTCGGCAGCCAGACGAGCCCCGAGCAGTTCCTGGGTGGCCAGGGGAGCCTGGGGACCGTGGAGGGGGAAGACGGCGCCAAGGGCGAGGGTCCCCCCTCCCTGCCCGCAAGCAACGAGAGGGCTGCCGACGAGCACGGCCGCCAGGGCCAGAGCCTCTATCCGGGCACGCCGCCGGCCCGCCCCATCCCTAGTGTTCATCGTAGAGACGGGGTGACGGCGCCTGGATGTGACCCGCGGCGGGCGTGGTCGGCTCCTTGACGATTGGTTGCGCGAGGAGCCAGAGGCTGGCCATTGTATATGCGATCATTGCCGCCACCCACGGCCACTCGGAGCGCTCGGCGGCTGCCCTTGTCTTCGACACTCGGGCCAGGTGGCGATGGGCGACGAAGACGGCGGCCACGTGTACGGAGACGATCAAAGCCACCTGGACGTACCAGATGAAGGCGGCCGGCACCGGTTGACGGTGGATCACGTAGCTGTCGTTGAACGGGGCCGGTAGCCACTGCCAGCCGGCTATGCCGAAGGGGTTGCCGGCGAGGGGTACGAGCAGTTGGCCGTTGACCAGCAGGTAGTCGAAGTTGTGGGCGACCAGGTAGCCGAAGGCAATGGGCAACAGGGATGGCAGGAGGGCAACCACGGTCGCGGGGACCGACGCTTCTGGACGCCCCAGGCGGCGCACGGCGAGCGAGAAGAGGCCGAAGACCAGCCAGGCCAGGCCGACCAGGGCGGCGAAGGCGACCTCGGCGACCAGGACGTAACGGGTCGAGCCGACCGAGAAGCTGGGCGGCAGCTGCGCCTCGAAGCCCTTCCAGGATGGCGTGGCGAGCAGACCATCGAAGGTCACGGACATGAGCAGGAGAAAGACAAAGGTGATCCGGCTCACGCACGCCTCGAAGGGTTGGTCGAGGCCGCCCAGGAACCGGTCACGGCCGGGGCGGCCGAAACGCCACCACCCGAGCCGGCCCCAAGTGGCAAAGAGGACCGAGAACATCTCGCCCCGCCTCAGCCATGCCTCCGCACCGAAGATGGTGCCGCCGAGCGTGCTGATCCCTCCGTAGGCCAGCAGTGCGACGCCGGTGACGATCGGCCGGGTGGCCCAGCCGTTGTAGACCAGCTCGCCGGAGGCCACCAGGAAGAAGATCAGGGTGGCCGGCCACCACCCCAACCACCCTGGCCAGCACAGCGGCTCGGCGGAGCCGATCAAGGCTCTGCGCAATCCCGCCCGGTCGGCGAAGCGGGCCAAGGCGGCGAAGGGGTTCAGCCAGGGCGTCCAGTCCCCCAGGACCCCGCACGAGATGGGCACGGCGATCCAGACGATGAGCCAGAACGACGTCGGGACGATGTTCTCGGCCACCTCCTGCGAACCGATGATGCCGGCCATGGCCAGGAAGGCCAAGCCGGCGAGCCCGGCGACGGCTGTCGCGGGACGCCACCCGATGGCGTAGCTCCCGTCTCCCGAGCCCGCCCGGGTCCCGGCAGCGGCAGTGCTGCCCGTGGGCACGGCCACGTCTTGGCGCAGCACGAGCAGGAAAGTCACCAGGACCACGGCGGCACCGCCGGTGACGAAATAGACGAGGGGGACCGGCAGGTCGTAGCGGGCGCCGAAGGCGTGGGCCAGGATCATCGGGGGGCGCCGTCCTCCCTTGTCGGGGCCCCTTTTCGAAGGGGCCAGAACGTGGCGGCGAGCAGGGCCAGGATGGGCCCGGAGTTGGGATCGGTCCCGCTCCCGGTAAAGATGGTGCCGAAGTCCTCCCCGACCCAGATGGCCGCGGCGACCACGCCGGCAGCGACCAGGCCGGGACGGACCAGGACCGGGCTGAGCACCGAGACAGCCACCAGGGCACAGGCCAGGGCCAGGACCGCCGAGACCGTCGCCCCATGGCCGGCCAGGAGCCGGGCCAGGTCGTGATCGAGCGACGCCACCCACCCGGGCTCGCCGGCCGCCTCACCGGCGAGCATGGCGCTCAGGGCCCCGGGGGCCCGGTTGGCCGGCAGGAGGAGCAGGTAGGTGAAGCTCTCCCACAACCCGGCCCACGCCAGGCACGGGACCACCCGTCCGAGTGGCCCCGAGGTGGCCACCGACCCCCCGGCCTCCCGCCCGCCGGGCCAGGCCAGGACGGCGACCAGGACGTAGAGGACCACGGCCCCGGGTGCGCCCGACAGGGGGCTGGCCCCGCCGAGGACGCCACCGAGACCCTCGCCGAACCACCAGACCATGAGGCCCCACGCCACCGACGACACCAGAGCCACCTTGACCGTGGGCCGCAGCCACAGGCCCACGGCGATGAGCGCCTGGAGGCTGGCGAAGGCCAGGTTGTAGGCCAAGAGATGGTGGAGGATGCCGTGATCGACCCACTTGAGGGGCCCGGCCACCACCTCCGGGTTGCCCCGCGCAGTCGGCAAGAGGGTCCCGGTGACGAACGACGGGGTAAACATGTAGTGCTGAAACTGCAGGCCGGCGTCGAGCAGCCAGAGCAGGCCGAGTGATACCTGTACCGCCCGGCGGGGTGACGATGTCACCGTGGCGGTGATGGACCGCACCCCGCTGGCTGCCCGGCGCGGCACCGAGACACTGCCGGCTCTGACGGAGCGCACCTGGCCAGGTAGGGCAAGTGCGATCATCGGCCCGCGATCAGCTGGCATCGAAGCCACCAGCCAGCAGGTGGCGCAGGGTCACCGCGTACTCGGCCGGTGCCTCGCTGCCGTCGAGCTGGAGGTGGGCAACGCCGTCGCGCGAATAGGCCAGCGTGTAGCCGGCGTGGACCACTCCGTAGGCGTCCGGGCCCTGCCCGCCGTTGTTGCCTGTGTAGGACAGGGGCATGTCGATGGCTCTCTCTGCTTGGTGGATCTGGGCGTCGGTGCCGGTCAGGCCGACAAACGAGGGGTCGAAACGGTCCAACCAGGCCCGTATCACTGCCGGGGTGTCCCGAGCGGGGTCGGTGGTGACGAAGTCCACCGTGACCTCCCGAGCCTGGGCCGGGCTCAACCTGGACAGGGCGGCGGCGGCCAGGGCCATGTTGAGCGGGCACACATCGGGGCAATGGGTGTAGCCAAAAAAGACCAGCACCACCCGGCCAGCCGTGTCGGTGGCGATGTCGTAGGGGTGCCCGGCGGTGTCATCGAGGACCAGGCCCGGCTTGGCCAGTCCCGCGGGCAAGACGATCGCCCCCGGATATCGGGTGCTCGTCCCAGCCGACCCGGCCACCTGGCGGGCGGGCCCGACCGGGCCGCCCCCGACGCCGCCCCCGCCGGCGAGGTGCTCACCGCCGACGAATGCGCCCGCCAGCAGGACGGCGCCGGTCAGCCCGGCCGCGACCAGCCGGGGCGCGCCACGGGCCAAGCAGGCGCCGAGGCGGGGGCGCCGGCGGGGTGCCAGCCGGGCCGGGATGGCATCGAGGATCGCTCCGGTGAGGTCGGCCACGCCGGCCACGGGCCGCACCCGCAAGCGCCGGTGCAGGTGCTCAGCTCGGTTCAGGAAATCCCGGCAACTGCGACAGCGGGCCAGGTGGGCGGCGAGCAAATCGCCACTGGTGCCGGGATCCTCGCCGTCGAGACGCGCCGAGATGCCCTCTTCGAAGGCCGGGCAAGCATCCCTTTCAGCCGGCCGCCCGCGGGTCATCGTCATGGTAGTGAAGCCCGATCCGGGCTTCGGTTCCCGCCGCAGCACGGTTTGCCTGCCCGCTTCCCCAACCGCTTGACTCGGGGTTCGTGGACGAGGCCACCTACCTCCTACTGGCGGCCCGTGACGGCGACCGCGATGCCCTCGTCGACTTCGTCCGCCAAACCCAGGGCGACCTGTGGCGGTTCGCTGCCGCCGTCGTCGGCCCAGACGCGGCCGACGACGTCACCCAGGAGACCTACCTGCGGGCCTGGCGCGCCGCGTACGGGTTCCGGGGCGACTCCAGTGGCAAGACCTGGCTGCTGGCCATCGCCAAACGTGTCTGCTACGACGCCTTCCGCCGCCAGTCCCGCTCAGGCTTTGGGGCTCCGGGGCCGGCCCAGGTCATCCCCGACCCCGCCGAGCAGTTGGCGCTGGAGGACCTGATATCTGGTCTCGGTACCGACAGGCGGGTGGCCTTCGTCCTCACCCAGGTGCTGGGCCTGTCCTATGCCCAGGCGGCCGAGGTCTGCCATTGCCCGGTGGGCACTATCCGGTCGCGCGTGGCGCGCGCACGGGCTGATCTCTTGCACCGAATCGCTCACGGATCGGCCGAGGAGATCGGGTCCTAGCCCGGCCGGTCGTTTGAGGTTGGCACCAGGTAGGCGGGGGCGGTCAGGCCGTCGAGGCCACCAGCCGGGCCATGCGCCGGCTGGCGTTGCCCAGGTTGCGCTCCACCTCGGACAGGTCGGCCGACAGCGAGTCGCGCTCGCCGGCGGTGAGGCCCTCGGCGATCTTGGCCAGCCGGGCCGCCAGCTCGTCGAGGACGGTGGCCACCGAGCTCAGTTCGGCGTGGGCGCTCACGGGGCCATCTTGCCGGCCCCGGGCGAGCACTGCCCGTCGCCTATCCCTGGTCCGCAATCCACCCGGCCGCCCGACCCTGGGCCTGTACCATCCTGGTCCCCATGACGGACCTGCTCACCCGGCTGGATCTGCGCGGCCGATCGGGCGACATCGGCCGGCTGCTACCGGCACCGGCGGTGATCTCCGAGGGTCCCCGCCAGGCGGTTCGGGCCATCCTCGACCAGGTCCGTGCCGGGGGGGACGCCGCCGTGAGGGAGTTGGGCCGGCGCTTCGACCACGTGGCCGTCGACGGCCTGCGGGTGCCCCACGACGCCCTGGAGCGGGCCGTGGCCGCCATCCCCGCCGGCCTGCGCGCCGCCTACGAGGCGGCGGCCGAGGCCATCGCCGCCTACCACCGCACCCAGGTCCGCCCCGACGCCGTCCACACCCACGCCGGCGTGGTGGTGCGCGACCGGCGCCGGCCGGTGGACCGGGCCGGCTGCTACGTGCCCGGCGGCCTGGCCCCGCTGGCCTCCAGCGTGCTCATGACCGCCATCCCCGCCCGGGTGGCCGGCGTCGGCCAGGTCGTCCTGTGCTCGCCCCCCGGCCCCGGCGGCCACGTCGCCACCCCCATCCTGGCCGCCGCCGCCCTGGCCGGCGTCGACGAGGTCTACCGGATCGGGGGGGCCCAGGCCATCGCCGCCATGGCTTACGGCACCGCCAGCGTGGCTGCCGTCGACGTCGTGGTCGGTCCGGGCAACGTCTACGTGGCCCTGGCCCAGCGCATGGTCGCCGAGGAGGGGGTGGTCGGCGTCCCCTCGTCCTTCCCGGGGCCCTCGGAGGTGGCCGTGGTCGCCGACCGCACCACCGAGGTGGACTTCGCCGCCGTCGACCTGGTGGTCCAGGCCGAGCACGGCCCCGGCGGGTGGGCCTGGCTGGTCACCTGGTCGGAGGAGGCGGCCGACCGCATCACCGCCCGGGTCAACGAGCTGGCGGCGGCGTCGCCGCGCCACGCCCAGGTGTCGGCCACCCTGGGCTCGGGCGGCTGGGCCGTGGTGGTCGACGGTCCGGCCCAGGCCATGGAGGTGGTCAACACCATCGCCACCGAGCACCTCGAGCTCATGACCGAGCGGCCCGAGGAGCTGGTCCCCCTGGTCCGCAACGCCGGCGCCATCTTCTGCGGGCCGTGGGCGCCGGCCAGCGTCGGCGACTACCTGGCCGGCCCCAACCACGTCCTGCCCACGGCCAGGACGGCCCGCTTCGCCTCGGCGCTGCGCGTCGACGACTTCTGCAAGCACCACCACGTGGTCAGCCTGGACGCCCCTGCCCTGGCCTCCCTCGCCCCCCACGTGGTGGCCATGGCCGAGGCCGAGGGCCTGGCCGCCCACGCCGACTCCGTGCGCTTCCGTCTGGCCAGCCACGGCGCCGGCCCGCCGGCGCCGGCCGGGGTCGCCTGATGGCGCTGCCGGCGCCGCGGCCCGACCTCGGCCTGGGGGAGGGCTACCACTCGGCCCAGGTCGACGTGGAGGTGCGCCTCAACACCAACGAGTCGCCCTACGGCCCCCCCGAGGCGTGGCGGGCCGCCCTGGCCGCCGAGATGGCCACCCTCGACTGGCACCGCTACCCGGACCGCCACGCCACCGATCTGCGCCGGGCCCTGGCCGACCACCACGGCGTCGCGCCCGAGCAGGTCTTCTGCGCCAACGGTTCCAACGAGGTCCTCCAGTGCCTGTGCCTGGCCTACGGAGGCCCGGGACGGGTCGCCGTCACCTTCGAGCCCACCTATGCCCTGCACACCCACATCGCCCACCTGAGCGGGACGCAGGTGCGCCACGGGTCCCGGCGCCGGGACTTCTCCCTCGACCCCGCCGACGTGGGCGCCGTGGTGGCGGCGGCACGTCCCGCCATCACCTTCCTGTGCTCTCCCAACAACCCGACCGGGCGGGGAGAGGATCCGGGGGCGGTCAGCGCGGTCCTGGGCGCCGGCGGGGGCCTGGTGGTGGTCGACGAGGCCTACGGCCAGTTTGCCGACTGGTCGGCCGTCCCGCTGGTGGCCGACGACGTCCCCCTCGTGGTGACCCGAACCTTCTCCAAGACGTGGTCGCTCGCCGGTCTCCGCCTGGGCTACCTGATCGGCCCCCCCGAGGTGGTCGGCCACCTCGACCGGGTGGCCCTGCCCTACCACCTCGACGCCCTCAAGCAGGCCGCCGGCCGGCTGGCCCTGCGACACGTCGGGGAAATGGAGGCCCGGGTGGCTGCCATCGTCGCCGAGCGCGACCGCCTGGCCGCGGCCATGGCGTCGCCGGCGGTCACGGTGTGGCCGTCTCAGGCCAACTTCGTGCTGTTCCGCCCGGAGCGGGTCAAGGGCTCCGAGGTGTGGCAGGCCCTGGTCGACGCCTCGGTCCTGGTGCGCGACGCCTCGTCGTGGCCCGGCCTCGAGGGGTGCCTGCGGGTCACGGTGGGCACCGCCGCGGAGAACGACCGCTTCCTGTCCGCCCTGGCCGCCGCACTCGACGACGGTGGCCGGCGGTGAGCCCGGACCGGCGACGGCGGGCCTCGGGGTCCCGGCGGACCAAGGAGACGGCCATCGAGATCGACCTCGACGTCGACGGCGGGGGCGCCGTCGTTGGCGCCGTCGAGGTGCAGACCGGCCTGCCCTTCTTCGACCACATGCTGGCCCAGCTGGGCCGCCACGCCGGCTGGGACCTGCACGTGGTCGCCGGCGGCGACCTGGAGGTGGACGCCCACCACACGGTGGAGGACTGCGGGATCCTCCTTGGCGAGACCCTGCGCGACGCCCTGGGCGACAAGTCCGGGGTGCGTCGCTTCGCATCGATCGCCGTCCCCCTGGACGAGGCGCTGGTGGAGGTGGCCCTGGACCTGTCGGGTCGCCCCTACCTGGTCTACGAGGTCGATCCCGGAGCCGGAGGGGAGGCCTACCCGCTGGGCTCGCCGCCGTTCGACCCCCAGCTGGCCGAGGAGTTCTGGAGGGCGTTCTCCACCTCGGCGACCATCACCCTCCACTTGAGGTTGAGGTCGGGACGCAACACCCACCACATACTGGAGGCCTCGTTCAAGGGGGTGGCCCGGGCCCTGCGCGACGCCGTTCGCCTCGACGGGGGCGGCATCCCCTCGACCAAGGGCAGCCTGTGATCGCCGTGCTGGACTACGGGATCGGCAACCTGGCGTCGGCCACCAAGGCCCTCCGGCGGGGCGGGGGCGACGCCCGCCTGGTCACCGATCCGGCCGACGTCGCCGCTGCGTCGGGCGTGGTGCTGCCCGGTGTCGGCTCCTTCGGCCGTTGCGCCCAGGCCCTGGCGGCGAGCGGGCTGGAGGCCGCCGCCCGGGCCGCCCTGGGCGGCGGCCGCCCCTTTCTCGGCATCTGCGTGGGCATGCAGCTCCTCTACGAGGGCTCCGAGGAGTCCCCCGAGGTCCCCGGCCTCGGCGTGCTGGAGGGCACCGTGCGGCGGCTCAGAGGAGGGCTCAAGTGCCCGCAGATGCAGTGGAACCGCCTGGACGCCCGCCGGCCCAGCCACCTGCTCGGGGCGGGGGGCGACGGGGCCTGGGTCTACTTCGTCCACTCCTACGCCGCCCCCGACAGCGACGACGTGGTCGCCACCTGCGACTACGGCGGGACGGTCGTGGCCGCCGTCGAGCGGGGGCCGCTGTGGGCCACCCAGTTCCACCCCGAGAAGTCCGGCGCCGCCGGCCTGGCGCTGCTCGCCGGCTTCGCCGCTGCCTGCGGGCCGGCCTGATCGGCGCCGGCGCAGCTGGGCGGATGGAGCTGTTCCCGGCCATCGACCTGAGGGAGGGGCGCTGCGTGCGCCTGGCCGAGGGCGACTTCGGGCGCGAGACGCGCTACGGCGACGACCCGGTGGCGGTGGCCTGCGGTTTCGCCGCCGCCGGCGCCCGCTGGGTCCACGTCGTCGACCTCGACGCCGCTCGGACCGGCGAGGCCCGAAACCTCGAGGTGGTCGTCCGCCTGGCTGCCGCCTCGGGCCTGGCCGTCCAGGCCGGCGGGGGAGTGCGCTCGCTGGACGCCGCCGCCCGCCTCCTCGACGCCGGCGTCGCCCGCGTCGTGGTGGGCACCGCCGCCGTGGAGTCCCCCGAGATGGTGGAGCTGGCTGCCGCCGTCTGGCCGGGGCGGGTGGCCGTCGGCCTCGACCATCGGGGCGGCGAGGTGCGGGTGCGAGGCTGGGTCCAAGCCGGCGCCCGGCGGGTGGAGGAGATGGTGGCCGGGGTGGTCGCCGCCGGCGCCGTCGCCGTGATCGTCACCGACATCGGCCGCGACGGCATGCTGGCCGGTCCCGACGTGGCCGGCCTGGCCGCCCTGGTGGAGCTCACCGGTGCACCGGTGATCGCCTCGGGCGGGGTGGCCACCCTCGACGACCTCCGCCGCCTGGCCGCCATGCGCCCCGGGGGGACGGCCCTGGTGGGGGCCGTCGTCGGGAAGGCCCTCCACGAGGGCCGCTTCGGGGTGGCCGAGGCCATGGCCGCCTGCCAGGGCCCCGAGGGCGGCGCCGCCGGCGGGCCGGAGACGGCGCCGTGAGGTCGGTGCGGGTGATCCCCTGCCTCGACGTGGACGCCGGCCGGGTGGTCAAGGGCGTCCACTTCGCCGACCTGCGCGACGCCGGCGACCCCGTCGAGCTGGCTGCCCGCTACGACGCCGAGGGCGCCGACGAGCTGGTCTTCTACGACATCACCGCCTCGTCGGACGGCCGGGGGACGATGATCGAGGTGGTCCGGCGCTGCGCCGACGAGGTCTTCATCCCGCTCACCGTGGGGGGAGGGGTGCGAAC
>JBOGGP010000084.1:0-9544 GCA_050744105.1 Acidimicrobiales bacterium | reverse complement strand
TCCCGGGCCCCGCCCTCCAGGCGGGCCAATGCTGCAGGCCCCTCGGCACCGACCTCGCCCACCCCCTCCTCACCCTCGCCTGCGCCGTCGCCCTGCGTGCTGGCGTCGCCTGCGCCGTCGCCCTGCGGATCCGGCCCTGCGCGGCGTACCAGTCGACGGCTTGGTCGATGTCGCCGTCGCGGAGCGCATCGAGCGCCTCCCGTTCCCCCGGATCGGTCTGCCGGCGGTTCTCGACCAGGCGGTGGACGGCGTCGGGGTGGCGGGCGACCAGCGCGGCCAGGGCACCGCCGGGGCCGACCGCGCCGAGCTGACGGTGATCACCGACCACGACCAGTTTCGCCCCGGCCAGCTGCACCTGGGTGACCAGGCGGGCCAGGTCGATGTCGTCGGTCATCCCCGCCTCATCCAAGATCACCACGGACCGCTCGGTGAGCTTGAGCTCGCCGTGTTCGAGCCGGCCGGTGAGCGACGCCAACGTCGACGACCGCCCGACAGCGGCCCCGTCGGCGAGGGTCCGGGCCGCCTGACCCGCCGTTGCGGTGCCGAGCACCTCGCAGCCGGACGTCTCGAACGCCGCGGTCACTGCGGCCAGCATCGTCGTCTTCCCCGCACCCGCCACGCCCACGATCAGCTCGACCCCACGCCCGGAGGAGCAGACCTTCTCGACCGCTTGGCGTTGCTCGTCGGCCAGCGGACCGCCGACGCGTTCCGCGGTCTCGGCGAGCGCCGCAGCGACCGTCTCCGGCGTGGCAACCGGGGCGTCGAGGCGGTCGAGGCCGGTGGCGATCCGCTCTGCGATCACCTCCTCCCGGGCGATCACCGATGCCAACGCGTGCACCGGTTCGACCGCCCCGGCCACCCCCACCAGTGGGATCACCTCCGGGTCAGCCAACACCCGGGCGGCGACCGCCTCCACCAGTTCGGGCTGCCACCCGAACACCAGCGGGGCCAGCTCCACGAGGACGTGGCGGCGAGAGAACACCTTGTGGCGGGCCAGCGCACCGTCATCGGCCAAGAGCACGCCGAGGACCCGGTGCAGCTCGGCCCGTGATGGTTCACCGATGATCCGGGAGCCTGTGGCGGCGTCGACCGACGCCGTGAGGCGATCCGGGGTCCAGCCGATCGACACCAGCTCCGCCCGCCACCGGGCCACCAACTCACCCTCCGGGACATGCCGTTTCGCGGCCCGGGTGGTCCGGGCGGCCACACCACGAGCCCGGTAGCTGTCGGCCCCCCGCTCCTCCACTGCGGCGGTGATCTCCGCCGCCCGCTTCGAGTGCAAGTTCAGGATCTCGCCGGGCATGCCGTCGATCCGCCAGTGCCGTAGCCGTCCCGACGGGCCGCTGTCCGCCGCGATCCCGTAGCCCAACTCGACCGCCTTGGCTGCCGCCGCAACCCGCCCGACCTGGGTCGCGGCGTGCAGGTGCTCACGCCACAACGCGGTGGTCGCCGCCTTCCAACCACCGGCCTCGTCGAGCATCTCGATCACGTTGGCGACCAGCACGTGATCGTGCGGGCACGGGTCCCCCGCCCGGCTCGTCGCGTGCCGGGTGACCGCGTAACTGAGACCCGATGTTGCGGTCGGGACAGCCGCCCGGCCGCGCCGGCCGCCACCATTTCTCGTCACCGTTTCGAGGTAGGCGAGGGTGGCGTCACGCTCCGCGTCCATGATCTGATGCATGTCCTCGGCGCGTCCGATCACCCCCAACTCCGCCACCGACTTGTGCGCCGAAATGACGAGCTCCATGCCCGGCCGGCGCGATGTGACGAGCCGCTCCCCGGTGAGCGGATGACGGGCACCGCTGGGCCCGAAGATCGCCTCGTAGGCGGCCGACGTGACGGCCCCCGACAGGCCGAGGCGGCCGGCGCCGTCGCCGCCCCAGACGGGTGGTGTCTCCCCCCTGGAGGCGTAGTAGGCGAGCGCCTGGCCGGGGAAGTCGTCCCCGCGCTCGAGCACCGTCGCACGGTGATAGGCCACCGACTCCGCGCCCATCATCCGCATCCAAGCCACCAGACCTGCCACCTCCTCCCGACAACCATCGGCCCCGGCAACAACCGAAAAGTTGAAATCGTGTTCGACCCGTTGGCTTGTTGTAGCAGGAGATAGCGGGCTTGTGGAGGGCCAAATGGGTGAGCGGTAAGCAGCGGATAATAGCGGTCGGAAGAGGTGAATATAAAAATGTGAGCGAGGGGTTCGGCGAGGACGCTGTTGGCTGAAAGGCGCGGGGTGTAGACGATCTGGGCATTACCGGGGATCGGGCGGGACTGGCAACAGCGGTGCATCCCACAGACGAGCACGGTTACCTGGCTCTTCACAGATGAGGGTGTGGGCGTTGCCGGCTGGGGATCCGCGCGATGGGGTCGAGGTCTTCCGATGATGGGAGCTCTCACACCGCCCATCAGGAAGACCTCGACGTGGATGACGCTATCGCTGGAGGCGGCTTCGCCCCGGCTGACCTGACCTTGTTCTGCCGACTCGACGGCCTGGGCCTGGTAGTGACCGGGCAGCGCATCGAAGCGCATGGTGCGGTGCTGGCTTGTGAGGTCGTGGAGGCGGACCGATGGTGCGACCGTTGCGGGACGAGGGGAACCGTGCGCGACAGCGTGTGCCGCCGTCTGGCACACGAGCCGTTCGGGTGGCGGCCCACCACGTTGGCCGTGACCGTCCGCCGCTACCGCTGCGACGGTTGCGGGCACGTGTGGCGCCAGGACATGAGCCGGGCCGCGGCACCGAGAGCGAAGCTGTCGCGCCGGGCGCTGTCCTGGGCGCTCGAAGTGCTCGTCGTCGGGCACCTCAGCGTCGCTCGGATCGCCGCGGCTCTCGACGTGTCGTGGAACACCGCCAATGGCGCCGTGCTCGACGAGGACGCCGGGTGCTGATCGGCGACCCGGCCCGCTTCGACGGGGGTCCGGGTCCTCGGCGTCGACGAGCACGTCTGGCGGCACCCCGCCGGGGCGACAAGTACGTCACGGTGATCATCGACCTCACCCCGGTGGCCGACCGCACCGGCCCGGCACGCCTGCTCGACATGGTCGAGGGCCGTTCCAAGGCCGCCTTCGCCGACTGGCTCGACGCCCGCCCCAAGGGGTGGAGAGACGCCATCGAGGTGGTGGCCATGGACGGCTTCACCGGCTTCAAGACCGCCACCGTGGAGGCCATGCCCGACGCGGTTACGGTCATGGACCCGTTTCATGTGGTGCGCCTCGCCGGCGACGCCCTCGACGGCTGCCGGCGTCGCCTCCAGCAGGGCCCCACACCTCCAACGGCCCCACCGAAGCCATCAACGGCCGCCTCGAACACCTCCGAGGATCCGCCCTCGGCTTCCGCAACCTCACCAACTACATCGCCCGCTGCCTACTCGAAGCCGGCGGCTTCCGCCCCCGACTACACCCTCGATTGTGAAGAGCCGGTTACCTCACGCGGCATGCGCTGATTACGTGACGGTAGGGCTGGCGAGGCCCGCGAGAGGTCGCCATAGCCCGGACGGCTGGCGCGCCCGAGGTTGGAGACGCCGACATCTTCCGCTCCTCGGTTCGGCGGCCAGGCGGCTCCTGGCGGCCAACTCGCCAGGAAACGTTCCTCATGACCAACGGAGCCCGACGATGAACCACCCCCGGCCTGTCCCCCCACTCCTCACCATCGAGCAGCTCGCCGACCGGCTCGGCAGCAGCGTGCGCCACGTCCGTCGCCTCGTCGCTGAGCGACGCGTGCCCTACGTGAAGGTCGGTCGCTTCGTGCGCTTCGACGAGGAGGAGATCAGCGCATGGCTCGACGAGCACCGGGTCGGCGGACGAAGGGCCGTCTGACGATGCCGTCACAGGTACCCGGTAGCGTTGGCTTCGGCGTTGCCGACCCGCCGGGCGGTCGGTCCGTGCAGATCGGACCCCCGGTGAGGGAGCGCGCCATGAGTGACGAGGTCGGAGCGACGTGAGCACGCGTCGTCGAGGGCGGCGTGTAGCCGGAAGCGTCGACAAGCTGCCGTCAGGGCGGTGGCGTGCGCGATTCCGCACCACTGACGGGCGCCGTCTCTCCGGCGCATTCACCAGTAAGGCCGACGCGGACGCCTGGCTCGCGGCCCAGGGCACCGACCGCGCACGAGGGACCTGGGTCGATCCCGCTGCCGGCAGGGAGCCGCTCGGGTCCTACGCGACCACCTGGCTGGCGCGGCGGCCGGATCTGCGGCCCCGGACCCGGGACGATTATGCCGACATCATCCGGGTCCACCTGGTTCCGGTGCTCGGGGCGCGCCCGATCGCAGCGATCACTCCGGCCGAGGTCCGAGCCTGGTACGCCGCAACGTCGGAGCGGGTGCCCGGGCGGGCCCACAAGGCCTACCGGCTGTTGCGCACCATCCTCAACACGGCCGTCGCCGACGAGCTCATCGTCCGCAACCCGTGCCGGGTGCGGGGAGCTGGTCAGGACCGCAGCGCCGAGCGGCCGACGGCGACGGTCCCACAGGTGGCAGCGCTCGCCGGCGCCGTCGACGACCGCTGGAAGTCCCTCGTCCTCCTGGCGGCGTGGTGCGGCCTGCGCCGCGGCGAGTTGCTCGGACTCCGCCGCAGCGACGTGGAGCTCGACCGGGGGACGGTCAGGGTCGAGCGGGCGGTGCACTACCTCCGGGACAACTCCGTCGTCATCGGCCCGCCCAAGACCGCCGCCGGCGTGCGCACCGTGGCAGTGCCGCCGCACCTCATCCCCGAGCTCGCCGTCCACCTCGAGTGCTGGGTCGGCCCAGCGCCCGACGCTCCGCTGTTCACCGAAACCGACGGCAGGCCGCTTCGGATCTACACCCTCGACCGCGCCTGGCGGCGGGCCCGGTCGTCGGTCGGGCTACCCCATCTCCGCCAGCACGACCTCCGCCACACCGGCAACACCCTTGCGTCTGCCACCGGCGCCAGCACCCGGGAGCTGATGGTGCGCATGGGGCACGCCAGCCCGCAGGCCGCCCTCATCTACCAGCACGCGTCGGAGGAGCGAGACCGGGCCATCGCTGCAGCCCTCTCCAAGCTCGCCGAGTCCGAGTGACGCACCGGGCCGCCTGGGTCACGTTTGGGTCACGTCCGGACCCGCACGGAGCGTCGAGGTCATAAACACCGCCCCTGAACAGCACTTTTGTAAGTACCCCCAACGGGATTCGAACCCGTGCTGCCGCCTTGAAAGGGCGGTGTCCTGGGCCGCTAGACGATGGGGGCGGGCACCATAAGGCTAACGCCAACGTCCCATCCCCGGGGCGGAGGCCAGTCAGCGGGCGAGCACCCACTCGGTGCCTCCCGGGCTGTCGCGCACCTCGATGCCGAGGGCGACCAGGCTGTCACGGACCCTGTCGGCGTCGGCCCAGCGGCGGCCGTCACGAGCGCTCGCCCGTTCTGCGAGCAGAGCGGCGACAAAGGGTCCGACGACTTCTCGGGGGTCTCGGGCCCCGGCGACGGCCACCTGGCCCAGGCGCACGACCATGCGGCGCCGCAGGGCGCGGGCCACGTCCGCTTCGTCCGACTGGTTGGTGTCGGCCGCCCAGGCGGCCAGGGCGTCGTCGAGAGCCAGGACAGCGCTAACGGCAGCGCCGACGTCCGAGGCGGCCAGGGCGGCGTCGAACTCCGCCTCCAGCCGCCGGATGTCGTCCATCAGTGGGGTGCCCCCCTCCCCCCCGGCGCCCTCCACTCCGGCGCCCTCCACCCCGGCCCCGCCGTCATGCCCGGCCCCGCCGTCATGCCCGGCCCGACCGCCATCCCCGCCGGCACCCTCCCCCCCGGCCGAGCCCTCGTCGTCCCCCCTCCGACCGTCCCGCCGTAGGCCGCCGCCGCTGCCGGCCAAGCCGGCGAGGGTGTCGATGGCCACCGTCTCCCCGCTGGCCACGGTCGACGAGGACCCCTGCCGGCGCAGCGTCATCACCCCGCGGCCCACCACGGTGGCCGATCCGGAGTCGAGGTCGAGGACGCAGCCGGTGTGCTCGTCCACCCCGAGGACCCAGGCATCGGCGGGGAGCTGGCGCTCCATCATCCTCAGGCGGCGCTCCCCCAGGTAGCAGAAGCGGGTGTCGTGGCCCCGACCCTCGGCGTTGTTGTAGTGGGGGATGATCGCCACCCTCTCCAGGCCGAGGGCCGAAAGCAGGTCGAGACCGGCCAACCACGCCGGCGTGACGCCCACCTTGTAGATCTCGTAGACCGGAACCGTCCACGCCCCGAGCGTGAGCGCCGCCGCGCTGGCAAAGACCACCGCCCCGCCGCCGCCCAGCTTGGCCCCCAGCAACCGCGGGACCTCCGAGGGGCGCCACTGCTCCAGAGCGTAGGTGGGGCTGCCGGGCCCGGCGAAGACCCAGCGGGCGCCGGCGAGGGCGGCGAGGGCTGTCTCGCGGGCCAGGGCATCGCCGGCGTCGAGGCGGGTGAGGCCGGCCACCTCCACCGCCTGGCCGACGCTCTCGGCGAAGTACGACACCGCCTTGGCCGAGATGTCGGGGGCGTTCTCCTGGAACCCGTAGGGAGTGTCGAGCATCACCGCCGGCCGGCCGGCGCCGGGATTCCGGTCCCTGGCCTGGTCGAGGCGGGCGAAGATCTGGCGGTGGACCTTGACCATGGTGGGTGCCATCTCCCCCGAGCCCATGAGGGCGAGCAGCCTGGGCGCGCTCATCGGGCACCGTCGAAGAGTGAGAGGTCGGCGGCCCGGTGCAGCAGGTCGGCCACCTCGGCTGGGTGGTGGGCGTGCAGGTCGTGGTCCCCTCTCATCCACCAGACGACGGACGAGCTCAGGCCCTCGGCGGCCCGGCGGGCCTCGGACACCTTGAACCGCATCTGCGCCCCCACCCCCTCCGCCCCCACACCCTCCGCCCCCACACCCTCCGCCCCCGCCGGCCCCGCCGGCACCCCAGACCCCCACTCGGGGGGGGCACCGGCCATGAGCACCAGCACCGGCACGTCGACCAGGGGGTAGCGCCGCGATGGGCGGTGCTCCCACAGGCCGGCCAGGATGGCCAGGTGGTGCTGGCGGCTCAGCCACGGGGCGATGGTGCCGTCGGCGAGGATCTCGACGTTGCCGAGGGTGCCCTCGATGCCGGCGGGGGGCCAGTCGGGGTGGGCCCGGCGCAGCATCGCCTCGAAGCTGCGGGCTCCGAGACGGTCCAGTGCCGGCGGGGACAGGGCGGCCCGGGCGGCCGGCCAGCCGGCGAAGCGATCCGCCATCTCGATGGTCCCTCCGTCGACCAGGGCCAGGGCGCGGGCCGAGCCGGGGTGGCGGATGGCGAGCTCGAGGACCACGTTGCCCCCCCAGCTCTGCCCGGCGACCAGGGGGCGCCGCTCGGAGCCCGGGGTCCAGCCGAGATCTCGTTCCACCGCCACCAGGTCGGTGCAGAGGGTGGCGAAGTCGTATCCCCCGTCGGGCTTGTCGGAGCGCCCGTGGCCCCGCTGGTCCAAGGCGGCCACCGGGTGGCCCAGGCGCTCCAGGTGCTCGGCGACGCCGTCCCACAGGCGGGCGTTGGAGGACAGGCCGTGGACGAGCAGCACCGGTGGCCCCGTGTTGTCGAGAGCCCGGGCCCGTACGTGCAGGCTCACCCCCCCGGCGCCGGCGATGCGGCGGTCCTGGACAGGACCGGTCGGTCTGGTGCTGTGACTCGCACCAGACCTTTCCCACCCGTCGGTCGGGGAGGGCTCCAATGTCTCCGGGTCCTATGCCCGCGACAGGGCGTCGACGACCGACTCCTGCAGGTAGCCCAGGTAGTAGTACATCTGGCGCTCGGGGGTGGTGGCCCGGGCGGGGTCGTCGTCCTCGCTCACGTCCAGGCGGGTGCCGAGGACCAGGCGCAGCTGGTTGAGGGCGCTCAGCCAGGCCCCGGCCTCGTCCTCGGATAGCTCGGTGGCCCGGGCAGTGCCGGCCATCACGTCGAGGGCAGCGGCGTGGCGCTCGACCAGGTCGGCCTGCATGAGGCGGCGGAACTCCTCGGACCGCTCGGCATCGTCCCCGTAGGCAGCGGGGAAGAGGCGCCGCAGGCTCGGGTCGTCGGGGTCGGCGAGCAGCGCCTTGAGGTCGGCGGGCAACTGGGCCAGCACGGCTCGCTCGCCGTCGGAGAGAGTCAGCACGAACCGCCCCCTGCGGTTGCGCCGCACCGGACCGAAGACGCTCATCGGGCCAGGTCGTCCTGCTCCATGGTGGCCCACAGCCCGTGCTCGTGGAGGCGGAAGACGTCGAGCTCGGCCTTCTCCCGGGGACCGTGGGAGACGATGGCCTTGCCCTTGTGGTGGACGTCGAGCATGAGCCTGTTGGCCTTCTCCTTGGAGTAGCCGAACAGCTTCTGGAAGACGAAGGCCACATAGGACATCAGGTTGATGGGGTCGTTCCAGACGACGACCTTCCACGGCCGGTCGAGATCGAGCGCCTGCTGCTGCTCCCTGTCGCGCACCTCCACGGGGGCCGTCGAAGTGGCAGGCACCGCCCTACCCCCTCACCAGCTCGGGCCGGTGGGCCGTGGTGGCCGGCGATGCATCGCCGGCCGGGTCGGGCGCCCGGGACCGGAGGGAGAGGTAGAACCAGCCCACGGCGACCATGACCGACGCCGCCCCGGCCACGTGGATCCCGACCGTCAGGGCCGGGTCCCCGCTGAAGTACTGCGCGTACCCGACGGCGGCCTGGGCGACCAGGACGCCCAGGAGCACCTCGCCACGGCGCATCACCACCGCCGGTGCGCCGGCCCGGTGCGCCGACCACAGGGCGAGCAGGGTCAGGGCCCCGAACACCTCGACCGACCCGCCGTGGATCTGGGCCACGTCGTGCAGGGAGAACGCAAAGCGCCGGGCGGCGGGGTCACCACCGTGGGGTCCGGTGGAGGTGACGACGGTGCCGAGCACGACGACGGCGGAGGCGGCCACGACCACCAGGCGGGCCAGGACCACCGTCGAGGGGGGCACCACCCACGACGTCCTGGCCGGCCGTGACCACCCGGGGCGGCCGGCAGGCGCCGGCCGATCGGCCAACCCGGCCCGGTGCCACAAGACCACGGCGTCGGCCAGCAGGACGCCGCTTAGGAGGAAGTGGCTCATGACGAACTGGGGGGCCAGGTGATGCAGGACGGTCTCGCCCCCGAGCACGATCTGGGCGGCCACCCCGACGATCAGGCCGGCCGACAGGGCGACCAGGTCGGCCCGCCGGGGCCGCCGCAGCAACGAGCCGGCCACCGCCCCGACGATGACCAGGGTGAGCAGCGTGGCCACCAGGCGGTTGCCAAACTCCATCCAGGCGTGGAATTGCAGGGGGGCCACCACCCGGGTGGCGGTGCAGCGGGGCCAGTCGGCGCAGCCCAGGCCCGAGCCGGTCAGGCGGACGGCCGCCCCGCTGACGATGGTCAGGGCTATGGCCAGCACGGCGACGCCGGCGACGCGGCGGAAGCCAGGGGGGGAGAGGCGCAGGCCCATCACCGCCATGCTAGGACCACCCACCCGCCCACTGGCCAGCCCCCCGGCGGCCGGCTATGCCGGCTGACCCCCGCCCCCCGGCGGCCGACTATGCCGGCTGACCCCCGCCCCCCGGCGGCCCACGCCGGCTGACCCCTGACCCCTGACC
>JBOGGP010000083.1:0-9660 GCA_050744105.1 Acidimicrobiales bacterium | reverse complement strand
AGCGCCGATCCTTGCTCGGGGTCTCCACAGCCAGGGTGTTGGTTGTCGTTGTCATGTGCTCTTCCTCCTCTCGCCCTCCAGTGATCTGCCAGGTAGATCCCGGCACCCCTCATTGTGTCACGTAGGGTCAAAGGTCGCCTCGACTTGCTGCAGGCGAGCTTGCCGGCGAGCTCGTTCTTCACCGGACGATGCGAGATGCGGCCCGGCGGTCAGTTCGGCAAGGGTGATCGCGCAGATCGCGGCCTCGTCGGGTAGCGCCGTAGCGACGGCCGGGGTCATCCCAATCGATGACCACGGACGTGTCGAGCAGACCAACGGACATCTACAGGCTCTGATCGATGATGCGATCGAGGTCGGCCTTGAAGGCGGCGAGGTCGAGATGCGGTCCTGCGGCTCCAAGAGCAACGGGCTCTGCCCTGCCGACAAGCTTCCGTCGGGCCGGATCAATCGGCCGGAGCTCGGCCACCGGGACGCCATTGCGCGTGACAACGAAGGTCTCACCGGCGCTCACCGCGTCGATCACCTTGGCGTTGTCGTTACGTAGCTCGCGTTGAGCGATGGTTTGGGTCACGAAACCCGGTGTAGCACCAAGAGCTACGACTCGCTACAGTCCCAGTTCTGCAAGCGTTGCGGTAGCTATTCTAACCCGAGCCTTACTCGCAGGGTTGGGCCGACGATGATGGTGCCGTACCGGGCGGCGACCTCGCTCAAGGCCTCGGACTGGCTCGGACCGGCCTCGACGCGCGCCATCTCGTCGAACATGTCGAAGTGTCCACCCGGGGTCATCAGGTTGATGGTCCGCACGGACTCCTCGCCGTTCTTGAGGTTGTCGAAGGTGTGCGGCGTGCCTGGCGGGATGCTGAGGAAGTCGCCGGGCCCGATGTCGAAGATGTCGTCGCCGACCTGGACGGTGAGGATCCCGTCGAGGACGTAGAAGGTGTCGTCCTGGTCGCGATGAAGATGCTGGGGTGGGCCGGTCATCGGCGCGATGGTGCCGGTGATGAAGTCGAAGCGGCCCGCCGTGTTGGCGGCGACTGCTTTGAACAGGTGTGGGCTGCCCTTGGGTGACCGACCCTCGTCGGGCTTGACGAGGAGATATTGCCCGACTGCCGAGGACGACCTCGGGGGTTCGGCGCTCATCGATCTTGCTCGTAGGTTTCGATTACGTCGCCGACGGCCCTGGCGCCGGCAGAGACTAGACTAGACTCGACTCTGTCGTTGGCAGAGGCTCTTTCGCTGCCGTTATAGCTCGGAATGGTCGTCATGCCCCCGACACCTCGGCTAGGACCTGCGCGTGGGTCAGCTGGTGGCCATGAGAGCCAGAGGCGTGCTCTTGGATGGCTACGACCAGGTGGTCGAGCTGATCGTCGGTGGCGACTCGGAACTCCACCCCGCAGGGGCAGCGCCCGACGTGGCCGGCCAGGGCTCCGGCCATCGGGGTGAAGTCGATGGCGACGCAGGGTTCGTCACCGACTACCCACGCGTCGTGGCCCGGAGCGACCAAATGCGCATCGCCGGGCCCGAGGTCGTGGTCGCGTCCGTCGTCCATGCGGACATGGAAGTGCCCCGAGACGATGTGGCCGAGGTGGGGGACCTGGCAGGAGCGGGTGCCCACCACCCGGCCCACGTCGGTGGACCATCGCCATCCCGGCTGGAAGACAGCTCTGGCAATCGTCGCACCAGGAAGGTTGACCACCTCGAGCACGAGGTGGTCCATGTCACGGCGCTCGTCGGGGGATTCGAAGTTCTTGACCTCGAAGGTCGCCTTGGTGGTCATGCGCTGTTCCTCCTTTTCGGCTAGCTAGCTAGCAGTGCCACCAGCCTGAAGCACCTGCGGTAGGGCGGGCATCGGGAGGAACACGTAAAGGTGGGGCGGCCTACGTAGTGCTCGTCGGGGAGCTCGGCCTAGGAGCCGAACCCATGGCTGGCAGCCGGGTCACCAGCTCAATTCGAGACCGAGCGCCACCCTTGCGCAAGAGGGACTCGACGTGCTTCTCGACAGTGCGGGGCGACAGGTACAGCCGGGCGGCAATCTCCTTGTTGGTCAGCCCTTCGGCCACCAGCCGCAGCACGTCGGCCTCCCGGGCGCTGATCCCGGCGGCCGACCAGGGGTTGGTGCTGGCCGGCGCCAGCAGGTCCCGGCAGCGGCGGCTCAGTGTCCCAAGCCCGCGCTCGGCGAAACCATCCGCGGCGCCCGCCAGCCACGGCCCGACCTCGGCCCAGCCATCTGAGGCCGCCGAGGGCGCTGCCAGAAGCCGGGCCAGGTCAGCCCACGCCTCGCCGTTGGTCCAGCCGGTGTCGGCCAACGCGGTCAGTTCCCCGGCCCGCCGCCAATCGCCGCGCCGCCCGGCCAGGATCGCCTCGGCGTAGCCGATCATCGCCCGGTTCACACGGAAGGCCAGCACCCCGAGGCGGCGAAGCTCGTCGATCGCCGGTTGCGCCCGTCGGTCACGGCGGGCGGCCAGCACCAGCGGCCACAGCGCCCGCAGGGCGGCCGGCTCGGCGTGGGGCAGCCTCCCCAGGATCGCCATGCCTCGGGCATAGGGCGCCATCGCCCCCTCGTCATCCCCGCCGAGCAGCCGAGCCATGCCACGCATTCCCCAGCAGAAGCCCTCCAACATCGGGTCGTCCGGCGCTGCCGCCACGGTCAGCGCCGAGAGCCGCTCCGTCTCGGACAGGTCGGGGCGCATGCTGGCGCTGCCGGTCAGCATGGCCAGCGCCTTGGCTCGTACCCGATCGAGCCCCAACCGCTCCGCGATGACCAAGGCCGAGGACGCGTGGGCGTCGCAGGAAGCGAGATCCCAGTGGCAGGTGAACGCAGCCGACAGTTGAAGGTCCAGGATCGCCGCGGTGCTTATTGCGCCCATCTGCTCGGCGGCTCGCCGGGCTTGGAGCAGGCGGTCGACGCCGGAGTGGTCGAACAAGTCGATCGTCCCCAACTCGTGCATGGCGCGGAGGCGCCACAGCGGCAGATCCGCAGCCTCTGCCGTGACCAGCGCGCTCTCAAAGGCGGTCCGGGCCGCGCCCAGATCCAGCGAGCGGTGGCTTCGCCCGACGATCTCGTACGCGTGGCAACGAACGGCTGGGGCGATGTCCTCTGCTGCCAGGACCTCCTCGGCGTGGTCGCGGGCGGTGTCGTAGTCCCCGGCCGCCATCGTCACGTCGGCGTCGAGCACCGCCAACCGGGCGTCGAGCACCGCCAGCCGGGCGGCGGGCACCACCTTCGGCGCGGAGCCCGCCAGCCGACGTGCCTGGTCGAGATGGTGGCGGGCCATCTGCCAGCGCGACGCCGCAATCCCCGCCTGGGCCAACCGCAAGTGGGCTTCCAGGCGGATATCGGCCGTCTCATGGTCAGCCCCCAGGCGGGTGACCAGCCGCCCTCCCGCGGCGGCGGCGTCCTCCACCCGGCCGGCCAGCGCCAGGGCTTCGACCAGCTCCAGCTCGGCCTCGGCCTGCTCGGGCGCACCGCCCAGCAGGTCCGCGGCGCGCCGCAGCGTGTCAGCCGACGTGGCCAGTGCGCCCCAAGCCAGCGAATCGCGCCCTGACTCGGCCAGGAGCACACCAGCCCGGTGGCGGTCTCCGGCCCGCAGCGCCAGGTCTGTGGCCACCTCTCGCTGCTCGCCCGTCGGCGCCGCATGAGTGACCGCGAGGGCTGCCAAGCCCGCCACGGCGAGGTCACGCTGTCGAGGAGGGGGGACGCTGTCGAGGACCGCATCACGGGTGAGCGCGTGACGGAACCGCAGCACAGACCCCTGGCTCGCCAGCAGCAAAGTGTCGACCCCCGCGGCGAGGGCATCGGCTACCGCGCCGTCGACCTGGCCAGTCATCGCCGCAAGGAGCTGCCAGTCGAAGTGGCGGCCCAGCACAGCGGCAGCCTCGATCACCTGCCGCTGGCTGAGCGGCAAGGAGGCGAGCCTGGCCTTCACCGTGGCGGCAAAGTCGGCTGGCAGCCCTGGCGAGGCGAGCAGCTCCTCGACTAGGAGCGGGATGCCCTCCGAGGCTTTCGTCACCCGGCTGACGACCTCCGCGGCGGCGTCTGGCCGACAGGCCAGGACCATCGCTGCCAACTGGTCGTCGTCCAGCCGATCCAGCCCGAGACAAGTGGTCGTCGGCCGACCGCGAAGCCGGCGGGACAGGTCCAAAGCCACCGAGGCCGGGCTGTCTCGCAGCGTCAAGACCATTAGCACCGCCTGGCCGCCCAGGTTGTCGGCCAGGTACTCGACCACCGACACCGTGTCGGGGTCCGCCCAATGAAGGTCCTCCAGCACCACCGCCAGGCCCGGCGAGCTCATCCGAGAGAGCAACTGGAGGACCGCCTCGCCCCGCAGATTGGCCGGCACGTCCGGCGCCGGGCCGGCCCGCTCCGCCAAGGTGAGGACCAGAGGCTGCAGCAGCGGGAGCCACGGTGCCAGGCTGGGATCATCGGGCCACGGCCGGTGGCGAAACAGCTGCGACAGTGCTTCGCTGAGCGGCCGGTACGGGGACGACGCCGATCCCGGCACCGCCCGACCGGTCACCACCGACATCGACCGCCCCGTGGCCCAGCCCGCCACCTCGCGGGCCAGGCGGGACTTGCCGATCCCCGGCTCGCCCACCAGCAACACGCATTGACCGTCGCCCGCCCGGGCGACCGCCAGCGCATGTCGTAGCGCGCCCAGCTCCGCGTCGCGACCCACGATCACCGGACAGAGCTGCTGCGCCACCATCTCAGTCTGTCAGCGGCCACCGATCACTTGTGCATCGAGCGAGTGCACGACTCGACTCTTTAACACCGTGGGCCCGGAGTGTCATCGTCTTTTCCGTCAGGGCCATCCCCGCTGCCCAAGTCCGTCGACCAGGAGGGGGAGGCGTTGCCCGTCTGCGGGCCTGGCCCCTCACGCCGCCAGGCCACCTGAGCCGGAATCCAGCCCAGCCGCCGGCCCAGCCCAGCCAGGCAGCCGTGGGGCCGTGGCGCTGGCCCTATGCCGTCCGGCTACGTATCGGGGGAGACCACGATGGCCACGGTGTCGGGGGGGAGGCCTACCGCCCGGTCCCGCCACCCGACGCTGTCGTCCGACGCCATGACGATCTCGCCGGCGGGAGCCGGCACCTCCCGAGTCAGCGCCGAGATGTTGGCCACGACGGTCACCCGCCCCCGTTTCAGGCGGATCCACCCCAGGCCTTCGTCACAGGTGGCTTCGACGCAGTCCCGGCGCCCGTCGGCGAGCTCCCCGTAGCGGCGGCGGAGGCCGATCAACCGGCGGTGCCAGTCCAGCAGCTGGGCATGGGGCGCCCTGGCCACCTCCGACCAGTCCAGCCTGGACCGCTCGAAGGTGCGCTGGTCCTGCGGGTCGGGGACGTCGTCGGGGGCCCAGCCGAAGGCGGCGAACTCCCGGCGCCGGCCCTCGCTCACCGCCCGGGCCAGCGCCGGGTCCCGGTGGTCGGTGAAGTACTGGAACGGGGTCGACGCCCCCCACTCCTCGCCCTGGAACAACATGGGGACGAAGGGAGCGCACATGACCAGGGCGGCGCCAATCTGGAGCCGGCCGGTGGTCATGAGGGCCGAGGACCGCTCGCCTCGGGCCCGATTGCCCACCTGGTCGTGGTTTTGCAGGGCGCCGACAAAGCGGGAGCCGGACAGGGCGCCGGCCGGCCGGCCGTGATGGCGACCCCGGTAGGGGGACCAGTCTCGGCCGTAGACGAAGACCCGGCGCAGGGCCCGTGCCAGCTGGCCCAGCTGGCCGAAGTCCTCGTAGTACCCGCCCCGGTCGCCGGTGAGCGCGGCGTGGAGGGCGTGGTGGAAGTCGTCGCTCCAGCTGGCGTCGAGCCCGTAGCCCCCGGCCTGGCGTGAGCGGACCAGGCGGGGGTCGTTGCGGTCGCTCTCGGCGATCAGCCACAACGAGCGGCCCACCTCGTCGGCCAGCGCGTCGACCTCCCCCCCCAGCTCCTCGAGGATGTGCAGGGCGCTCTCGTCGAATATGGAGTGCACGGCGTCGAGCCGCAGGCCGTCGACGTGGTAGTCCCGCAGCCACATGACGGCGTTGTCTACGACAAAACGGCGCACCCCGTCGCTGCCGGGCCCGTCGAAGTTGACCGCCGTCCCCCAAGGCGTCTGGTAGCGGTCGGTGAAGTACGGTCCGTACTCGCCCAGGTAGTTGCCGGCCGGGCCCAGGTGGTTGTACACCACGTCGAGGATCACCGCCAGGCCCCCGCCGTGGGCGGCGTCGACCAGCCGCTTGAGGCCCTGGGGACCGCCGTAGGCGTGGTGGGGAGCCCACAGCAGCGACCCGTCGTAGCCCCAGCCCCGCGATCCGCTGCCCTCGGCCACCGGCATCACCTCGATGGTGGAGACGCCTAGGTCGACCAGATGGTCGAGCCTGGCCACGGCACCGTCGAAGGTCCCCTCCGGGCTGAAGGTCCCGATGTGCAGCTCGTAGATGACCGCCGAGGCCAGGCGGGCTCCCTTCCAGGACCGGTCGCTCCACTCGAAGGCGCCGTGGTCGACGACGGCTGACGGCCCGTCGATCCCCTCGGGCTGCCACGGCGAGCGGGGATCGGGCCGGGGCGCTCCGCCGTCGACCACGAAGCGGTAGCGGGTCCCGGGGGCAAGGCCGGCCTCCGCCCGCCACCAGCCCCGACCCGGGCCGCGGCCACCGTCGCCGGCGAGGGGGGCCATGGACAGCCGGGCGCCGTCGAGGTCCACCTCCACCGAGTCGTGCCCGGGCGCCCACACCTCCGGCACGGTCTGGGGCCCGCCGGTCACGCTCACTTCGGGTTGTCGGCCGGAGCCAGCAGGGCCACCGGCAGGTCGGCCAGCAGATCGGCCAGGCCCACCCCGCCCTCCCAGGTCCGGCCTCCGAGGTGGTCCCGCCACTGCCCGGGAGGCAGGGCCACGGCGGTGTCGTCCCACCCGCCGGCCCGCTCCAGACCAATGGGGAGCCGGGTGGCCACGGTGATGGCCATTCCCCGCCGGGCGGCCACGGCGTGGGCCGCCCGGCGGCCGCCGGCGATCATCGGCCGGTAGGCGCCGGCCGGCCCCGGCCCAAACCACTCCGGCCGGGCCCGGCGCAGGCCCAGGGCGGCCCGCACCACCAGGAGCTTGGTGAAGCCGTCGCCGTCCTCGTGGCGCCAGGCAGAGGCGGCATCCTGACCGTCGGCGCCCCGCAGCAGGCTCCGGCGCCGGTCGTAGTCGACGGGGCGGCGGTTGTCAGGGTCCACCAGGGAATAGTCCCAGAGCTCGCTGCCCTGGTAGATGTCGGGGACACCGGGCCCGGTCAGGGTGAGCAGCTTCTGGGCCAGGGAATTGGACCAACCGGCGTGGCGGACCCGGTCGACGAAGGCGGAGACGTCGGCCACGAAGTCCCCGTCTTCGAGCAGGGCCCGGGCCCAGGCCTGCACGGCGTCGTCGAAGGCGGGAACTGGATCGGTCCACGACGTGTGGACCTTGGCCTCTCGGGTCGCCTTGCCCAGGTAGGCGCCGAGGCGATCGGCGTCCAGCGGCCATGCGCCCACCAGGCTCTGGTAGGCCAGCCACTCGGTGACCGTGTCTGGCGCGGCGAGCCTCGTCGACCGGTCACGGTGGCGGTCGGACAGCTTCTTCCAGCGACCGACGGCGTCGAGCCACTCTCGGGGGATCTCGGCCAGCACGGCGATACGCGCCCTCACGTCCTCGCTGCGCTTGGTGTCGTGGGTGGAGAGGGCCAAGAGGCCGTCGGGATGGAGGTGGTGAAGCCGCCCGCAGCGCTCGTGGTACGACGCCGGGTCGAGGGTGGGCCGGCCCGGGTCGCCCCCCACCTCGTTGGCCGAGCTGAGCGGCAGCCACCGGTAGAACGCCGTGTCCTCGACCGCCTTGGCCATCACCGGACCGGTGAGCTGGGCGAAGCGCACGGCCAGCTCCGCCTCGTCGGCGCCTGGAATCTCTCCGAGGAGGATGTCCCTCAGGAAGTCCACCAGCTCGCCGTCCAGGTCTGGCCGGCGCGCCGCCGCCGCCGCCACGGCACGAGCCACGCTGGCGCGGTCGGCATCGTCGGCCGGCTGCCCGATCCTCACGTACGACCGGTACACGTCGAAGCCGGCGATGACCTCGCTCAGCGTCTCCCGCAGGTCTCGGCGGGTGTAGTCGCGGTAACGGCGGTGGCGCTCGCAAATCGCCGCCAGGCGCGCCACCAGCCTGGTCAGGTCGGCCGACAGGGGACCGGCCAGGACCTCATGCTTCGACCGGTGGACGATGTCGCTCCAGCTGGTGGCCTCGACGTCCCCGGCGGCGCCGTCGGGCCCGGCTCCCGCCATGACACTGTCGCCCGGCCGGCCCGCCACCGCCTCCGGTCCGGCAAAGGCCAGGTAGCCCTGAAGCAGCTCCTCGTAGCCCGCCGGGTCGACCAGCAGCGCCCCCACCGTGGCCAGCCAGTCGTACCCGGTGGTGCCGGCGACCGGCCAGCCGGATCGCAGCTCCTCGCCGGCCTCGAGGATCTTCTCCACGACCATCCACGCCCCCGGGGTGGCCGCCTCCAGGCGGGCCAGGTAGCCGGCCGGATCTCGCAGCCCGTCTACGTGGTCGATGCGCACCCCATCCACTGCACCAGTGGCAAGCATGTCGATGACCAGGGCATGGGTGGCATCGAAGACCGAGGGGTCCTCGACCCGCAGGCCGACCAGGTCGTTGATGTCGAAAAACCTGCGGTAGTCGAGCTCCTCGCCCGCCGTGCGCCACCACGCCAGGCGGTAGTTCTGGCGGGCGAGGAGGGCGGCGAGGCGATCGGCGTCGCCGTTGACCGCTGCGGCCTCGGCGTCGAGTGCTTCGGCCAGCTCCCGGTGGCGGTCGACCAGCTCGGCCAGGCGCGACCGCAGGATCTCCTTGTCCCGGTGCCGTTCGCGGACGCTGCCGGTGTCGGTGCTGGTGGCCAGGGGCAACCTCCCGAAGGCAGTCGAGATGCTCTCCAGCTCCTGGCGTCGGTCCCCGCTGGTCCGCCCGGCAGCGGCGTCGAGGAGGGTGTCCAGGCTGCGGGGGGCCACCGGGAAAGCCTTGTCGTAGTAGGTGACGACGAAGCTTCCGGCCTCCCTCGCCAGCTGCAGCCGGCCCGCCTCGAGCTCCCGGCCGTAGTGGTCGCCGAGGACGGGCAGCAGCACGATGTCGGTGAGCTTGGACTCGCTGGAGCGCCAGTCCACGTCGAAGTAGGAGGCGTAGACGCTGGCCGGCCCATTTTCCAGCACGTCCCACCACCAGGCGTTGTCGCGGCCGGTGATGGCCATGTGGTTGGGAACGATGTCCAGGAGCCGGCCCAGGCCGGCCTCTCCGAGTGCCGCGGCCAGGCGGGCCCAGCCGGCGTCCCCCCCCAGCTCGTCGTTGAGCCGGGTGGGGTCGACGACGTCGTAGCCGTGCGTGCTCCCCATGGCCGCCTGCAGGACCGGCGACAGGTAGAGGTGGCTCACGCCCAGCTCGGACAGGTACCCCGAGACGCCGGCCGCGTCGGTGAAAGAAAAGCCAGCGTGAAGCTGCAAGCGGTATGTGGCGCGCCGTGGCGCCCTCCCGATCCCCCCGACGGGGCCAGCGGCCCCCCCGCGCTCAGCGGCAGGCACCGGGTGCATCAGCGGGCACCGGGTGCATCAGCGGGCACCGGGTGCATCAGCGGGCACCGGGTGCATCAGCGGGCACCGGGTGCATCAGCGGGCACCGGGTGCATC
>JBOGGP010000082.1:0-9753 GCA_050744105.1 Acidimicrobiales bacterium | reverse complement strand
CACCGCTGCATTATGCCCTCGGGCGGCACGCGGCCCCGGCCTGCGGTGCTAGTTTTTGCCAACTGCATCGGCTCGGGCCGGAGCAGGGGACCGGTCCCTTCCCCGGGGGCGCCACCAATGACGGACCGACCACAGGGTTGGCCCTGCTGTCGCCTCTGCCGGTTTCTCCACAGACTGTGGACGACCTTGTGGACATCGTGGCTGGAGAGGCGAGAACCCTAGTGACCGACGCCGGAGAACTGTGGAGAACGTGCTCGGAGAGCCTGCGGCTCCAGATCTCGGGGGCGACCTGGATGACGTGGTTCGACCAGCTCGAGCCGGTGGAGACCGACGAGGCCACCCTGGTGCTGTCAGCCCCGTCCTCCCTGGTGCGCGATCGTCTGGAGGCCAGGTTCCTCGGGATGGTCGAGGAGACCGTCGGCGACGCCGCCGGCCGCCCCATGAGCGTCCGCCTGCGCATTCGCTCCGCCGGGGCGAGCGTCCCTGCTGACCCACGCTGGAGGGGGGAGCACGGCCACCAAGCCGGCGACCTCGACGCCGACCGGGGTTGGGTGCCAGAGGGTGGCGGCGACCATCAGCCCGGATGGAGCGACACCCGGCCCCCGGCCGGGGCGGGGTCCATCTCGCCGATCTCCCCGGGCCCCGCCTTCCGAAGCGCGGAGGCCACCCTCAACCCACGCTACGTCTTCGACGCCTTCGTCATCGGGGCCTCCAACCGCTTCGCCCACGCCGCCGCCCAGCGGGTGGCCGAGACACCGGCGCGGGCCTACAACCCGTTGTTCATCCACGGGGACTCGGGCCTGGGCAAGACCCACCTGCTCCACGCCATCGGCCACTACGTGACGGAGAACTTCCCCCACCTTCACGTCCGCTACGTCTCCACCGAGACGTTCATGAACGACTTCGTCGACGCCATCCGCACCCGGGGCCAGCCCGGGTTCAAGCGCCACTACCGGGCCTGCGACGTGCTGCTGGTCGACGACATCCAGTTCATGGAGGGCAAGGAGGCCCTGCAGGAGGAGTTCTTCTACACCTTCAACAGCCTGCACGAGGGGGCCAAGCAGATCGTCTTGTCGTCCGACCGCCACCCCCGGTCGATCTCCACCCTCGAGCACCGCCTCCGCAGCCGTTTCGAGTCCGGCCTGATCACCGACGTCCAGCCCCCCGAGCTGGAGACCCGGCTGGCCATCGTGCGCAAGAAGGCCGAGGGGGAGCGCGCCTTCATCTCCGACGAGGTGCTCGAGCTGATCGCCACCCACGTCAAGGACAACATCCGGGAGCTGGAGGGAGCCCTCATACGGGTGTCGGCCTTCGCCAGCCTCAACCAGGAGCGCCTCACCCGGTCCACGGCCGAGATGGTCCTGTCCGACATCCTCGACGCCCATCGTCCCCGGCCCATCACCCCCCGCCTGATCCTCGACGCCACCGCCACCACCTTCGGGTTCACCGTCGACGAGCTGTGCGGCACCAGCCGGCGCCGGCCGCTCGTCAATGCCCGCCAGATAGGCATGTACGTCTTCAGGGACGTCACCGACCTGAGCTACCCGGCCATCGCCCGGGAGTTCGGCGGGAGGGACCACACCACGGTGATCCACGCCGTGGACAAGATCTCCGGGCTCATGAAGGAGCAGCGCCAGGTCTACGACCAGGTGACCGAGCTGATCCACCTGATCAAGAGCGGTGGGTGACCGCGCTGGCGGCCAGACCGGCGGTGGGGCAACACGGTGGTGGGGCAACACGGCGGTGGGGCAACACGGCGGTGGGCCCGGCGGTGGACAACCTGTGCCGCAAGCTGGTGATCTCGGGGGACCAGCCGGGCGTCGTCCACAGGTCGGGTGGATTTGGTCACACCCCTGTGGGATCCTGGGGACAGGGCCGGGACGACGCCGGGCCCGCTGACCAGCCTGTTTGCCCGCTCGTCCACAGTCCACAGGACCTACTACCCCTACTGCCGAATTCAAGCCTCTTAGTCACTGGAGCAGAGAGAAGCCCAACGTGAAGCTGCGATGCGAGCGAGACGTCCTGGTGGATGCCCTGGGCACAGCCGGGCGAGCCGCCGCCCGGGTGTCGGTGGCCCCTGTCCTGTCGGGGATCCGCATGGAGGTCACCGGGGACACCCTGCGGGCGGTGGGCACCGACCTGGACCTGACCATCGCGGCCGAGACGGCGGTCAGCGGCCTGGGCGACGGGGTCGCGGTGGTCCCGGGCCGCCTGGTCATCGACATAGTCCGCTCCCTCGACCCCGGGGCCGTCACCCTGGAGTCCGACGAGGACGCCCTGCGGGTGGTATCGGGTCGCTCGCAGTTCAGCGTGCGCACCCACTCCGTGGACGACTTTCCCCGCATCGGCAGGCCGAGCGGTGAGGCCGTCACCCTGCCGCCGGCTGGTCTGGCCGAGGCCCTGCGCCAGGTGGTACGGGCCGCCTCCACCGAGGACTCCAGGCCCATCCTCACCGGGGTGCTGGTCAGTGCCGAGCCGGGCGGCCTGCGCCTGGTGGCCACCGATTCGTACCGGCTGGCCGTACGCGACCTCCCCGGCGCCGGCGTGCTGGCCGAGGGCCAAAAGGTCCTGGTGCCGTCCCGGGCCCTGGCCGAGCTGCAGCGTCTCATCGCCGGCGCCGGCGACGAGGTCGGCCTGCGCCTAGGCAGCCACGACGTCACCTTCGAGGCCGGCGGCGTCCGGCTCATGACCAGGCTGATCGAGGGGGACTTCCCCGACTACCGCAAGCTGATCCCGCCCAGCTATCCCAACCGCCTGGTGGTGGGCCGTGAGGCCCTGCTCGACGCCCTCCGCCGCGTCAAGCTGATGGCCAGGGATCCGATGACGGCGGTGCGCATCGCCCTGCGGGCGGAGGGGATAGAGCTCACCGTGGTCACCGCCGACTACGGCCAGGCCACCGAGGACGTCGACGCCAAGTACGAGGGTGCCGAGATGGTCGTCGCCTTCAACCCGGCCTACCTGATCGACGGGATCGAGGCCCTCTCTGGGGACGAGGTGAGCCTGGAGACCGTCGACGCCCTGAAGCCAGCCACCATCCGGCCCACCGAGGGACACGACTACCTCTACCTGCTCATGCCGGTAAGGGTGTCCTGAGGGCGCCGGGCGGCTGGGATCGGACCGGGAGTAACCTCGCCCGTGCCTGCGCTCGCCACCGCCGGGCCAGCACCAGCTGCGCCTTTCACCACATTGGCCCCGTCACCAGGCCCGACAGTGCCGGGCACCCATATGCAGCTCACCCATCTGTGGATGCACGACTTTCGCTCCTACGTCGAGGCCGAGCTGGTGCCGGCGACCGAGGGGCTAACCGTGGTGGTGGGGCCGAACGGGGCGGGCAAGACCAACCTGCTGGAGGCGGTCGGCTACCTGTCCACCCTGCGCAGCTTCCGGGGCGCGCCGTCAGACGCCCTGGTGCGCTCCGGCGCCGGGCAGGCCGTGGTGCGAGCCGAGGGGCGGCGCCAGGGCCACCAGCTGCTGGTCGAGGCCGAGATCCGCCGGGCAGGGCGGGACCGGGCCCAGGTCAACCGCCAGCCGCTACGCCGGGCCCAGGACCTGCTCGGCGCCCTCCAGGTCACGGTCTTTACCCCTGACGACCTGGCGCTGGTCAAGGGCGGCCCCCAGGACCGCCGTGACTACCTCGACGACCTGCTTGTCGCCCTCCATCCCCGCCACCAGGCCAACCGGGCCGAGGTCGAGCGTGTACTGCGCCAGCGGGGGGCGCTGCTGCGCCAGGCCCAGGGGCAGTCCCGCCCCGCCCCGCCCCTTCTGTCCACGCTGGATGTCTGGGACGCCAAGCTGGCCGCCGCCGGCGAGGCCCTGGTGCGAGCCCGGGAGGGCCTGGTGACCGCACTGGGCCCGCCGGCGGGGGAGGCCTATCGCCGCCTTGCCCACCGCCGGCCGGCGGGCAACTCGCTGGCCCTGCGCTACTGGCGCAGCTGGACCGGCCCCCTGGCCGACGCCCTGGCCCGGGCCCGGGGAGACGACCTGCGCCGTGGGGTCACCACCACCGGCCCCCACCGAGATGACGTGGTGGTCGAGGTAGCCGGCCTGCCCGCCCGCACCCAGGCGTCCCAGGGCGAGCAGCGCTCGGCGGCCCTGGCCCTGCGCCTGGCCGGTCATGACGTGGTCGGCAACCGGCTCGGGAGCGCGCCGGTCCTGCTCCTCGACGACGTGTTCTCCGAGCTCGACGGCGACCGGGCCGCCGCCCTGGTCGCGCTCCTGCCCGCCGGCCAGGCCATCTTGACCACCGCCGGCACCCTGCCGGCTGGCGCCGAGGCCGCCGCCACCGTTCGGGTCGGCGACGGCCGGATCGTGTGATGGCTCCGGGGAAGGGCGGTGGCCATGGTCTGGCGTCCCCTGCCTGAGGCCGGGGACGGCGACGCCGGCGGGTCAGGCGACGTCGGGCGGGGACCGCGGCCGCTGGAAGCCTCGTTGCGCCGGCTGGCCGCGGGCCTCGGCGCCCCTGCCCCCGGTGTGCTGTCGGCTGTCTTTGCCCAGTGGGACGAGGTGGTCGGCCCCGAGGTGGCCGCCCACGCCCGCCCGGTCCGCCTGCGCGCCGGGGTCCTCGTCGTCGAGGTCGACCAGCCGGCGTGGGCCACGCAGCTCAACTACCTCAAGGGCGACCTGGCCCGCCGCATCGAGGTCTGCGCCGGCCCTGGCCAGGTGGTCGAGATCCGGGTCAGGGTGGCCCAGCCCAAAGCGCCCGAGCGGTCGCCGGCAGCCGGTCGGCGACCGGTCGGGTGGTAAACTACAGATATCGCGTTTCCCGGTCTTGACCAGCGCCGATGCCCGCTGGGAGTGCCCCAGGGACGCCCACTACAACCCGGCTTTTGAAAGGTCGCGCCCATGGCGATGCATGCGAGGATGGACGACGGCGCCGGAGCGGCAGCCCCGCTGTACCGGGCCGACGACATGCAGGTGCTCGAGGGACTGGAGCCGGTGCGCAAGCGCCCGGGGATGTACATCGGCTCCACCGGCCCGTCCGGCCTGCACCACCTGGTCTGGGAGGTGGTCGACAACTCCGTCGACGAGGCCATGGCCGGCTACTGCGACCGGATCGACGTGACCCTGCTGGCCGACGGCGGGTGCCGGGTGGTCGACAACGGGCGGGGCATCCCGACCGACATCAACAAGGCGCAAAAGATGTCGGGGGTGGAGATCGCCCTGACCAAGCTGCACGGAGGGGGCAAGTTTGGGGGGGGGAGCTACAAGGTCTCGGGCGGCCTGCACGGCGTGGGGCTCTCGGTGGTCAACGCCCTGTCCACCCGCCTGGTGGTCGAGGTGGACCGCGACAGCCAGCGCTACCGGATGGAGTTTACCAGCGGGGGCAGGCCGACCCGGGCCGGCCTGGAGCTGGTGGGCCAGTCCCCCGCCGGGCGGCGGGGGACCTCGGTGGCCTTCTGGCCCGACGGGGCCATCTTCGAGGAGACCGAGCTGCGGGCCCAGACCATCGTCGAGCGGCTCCAGATCTACTGCTTCTTGAACGCCGGCCTCGAGATCCGCTTCGGCGACGAGCGTGACCCCGGCGCCGCTCCGGTGGTGCACCGCTACGACGGTGGCATCGTGGACTTCACCCGCCACCTCAACGCCTCCAAGGAGCCGCTGTTCAAGAAGGTGGCCTGCTTCAAGGCGGCCGAGGAGGACAGCGAGGTCGAGGTCGCCCTGCAGTGGAACACGGGTTACAACGAGGGCCTGCACGGCTTCGCCAACGGGATCTCCACCGCCGAGGGGGGCACCCACATCGAGGGCTTCAAGCGGGCCCTGACCACGGTGATCAACAAGTACGCCCGGGCCAAGGGCCTCCTCAAGGAAAAAGAGGAAAACCTGCTCGGCGAGGACGTCCGCGAGGGCCTCACCTCGATCGTCTCGGTCAAGCTGAGAGACCCCCAGTTCGAGGGCCAGACCAAGGCCAAGCTGGGCAACACCGCCATCCGGTCCCTGGTGGACCGGGCCACCAACGACAAGTTCGCCGAGTGGCTGGAGGAGCACCCGCCCGAGGGTCGCCAGATAGTCCTCAAGTCCACCCAGGCGGCCCGGGCCCGCCTGGCCGCCCGCCAGGCCCGCGACGCCACCCGGCGCAAGTCCCCGCTGGAGGGAGCGGGCATGCCCGGCAAGCTGACCGACTGCCGGACCCGCAACGCCCGCGACGCCGAGCTGTTCATCGTCGAGGGCGACTCCGCCGGCGGCTCGGCCATCCGGGCCCGCAACCCCGAAAACCAGGCCATCCTGCCAATACGGGGCAAGATCCTCAACGTGGAAAAGGCCCGGGTGGAGAGGATGCTCAAGAATGCCGAGATCCTGGCCCTCATATCGGCCATCGGTGCCGGGATTAGCGAGGACTTCGACGCCGCCAAGGCCCGCTACGGCAAGGTCATCGTCCTGGCCGACGCCGACGTCGACGGCAGCCACATCCGGACCCTGCTGCTGACCTTCTTCTTTCGCCAGATGCGGGCCCTGGTGGAGGAGGGCCACGTCTTCTGCGCCCAGCCCCCCCTGTTCTCGACGCCGGTGGGCAAGGAGAAGGTATACCTCAAGGACGACAACGCACGCCTCGAGTTCCTCCGCCAGCACCCCAACCACAAGCAGGAATTCAACCGGCTGAAGGGCCTGGGGGAGATGGACTGGAGCGAGCTCGGCGCTACCACCATGGACGCCGGCAAGCGCACCCTGCTGCGCGTCGACGTGGAGCAGGCCGCCCTGGCCGACGAGGTCTGCTCCATCCTCATGGGCGACGACGTGGAGCTGCGCAAGCACTTCATCACCACCAACGCCGGCGACGTCCGCTTTCTGGACATATGAGTGACCTATGAGTGACATGCTCTTCCCGCCCAATTCGATCGAGCCGATCGAGATCCAGGACGAGATGGAGCGCTCGTTCCTGGACTATGCCATGTCGACCATCGTGGCCCGGGCCCTGCCCGACGCCCGCGACGGGCTGAAGCCGGTGCACCGCCGGATCCTCTTCGACATGCACGTCCAGGGTTACCGACCGGACCGCCAGCACGTCAAGTGCGCCAAGGTGACCGGCGACACCATGAGCCGGTTCCACCCCCACGACAGCCGGTCCATCTACGACGCCCTGGTGCGCATGGCCCAGCCCTTCAGCCTGCGCCACCCCCTGATCGACTTCCACGGCAACTACGGCTCGCCGGACTACCCGCCGGCGGCCGAGCGCTACACCGAGTGCCGGCTGTCGCCGCTCGCCATGCACATGATCGAGGGCCTCGACGAGGACACCGTCGAGATGGGGCGCAACTACACCAACGAGGAGGACGAGCCCCTCGTCCTGCCGTCGCGGTTCCCCAACCTGCTGGTCAACGGCAGCCAGGGCATCGCCGTGGGCATGGCCACCAACATCCCGCCCCACAACCTGGGCGAGGTGATCGACGCCACCATCGCCCTCATCGAGCGGCCCGAGATCACCGTCGAGGAGCTCATGGCCTTCGTCAAGGGCCCCGACTTCCCGACCGGCGCCCTCATCCTCGGCCGCCAGGGCATCCTGGACGCCTACCGCAGCGGACGGGGCTCCATCCGGGTCCGGGCCCGCGCCGAGATCGAGGAGACCCGCAACGGCCCTCAGATCGTGGTCACCGAGCTGCCCTACCAGGCCAGTGCCAAGACCGTCCTGGAACGGATCGCCGCCCTGGTCAACGCCCGGGAGATCGACGGCATCCGCAGCCTGGACGACCTGTCGGCCGGCGACGACACCAGGCTGGTGATCGGACTGAAGCGCGACGCGGTGGCCAACGTCGTGCTCAACAACCTGTACAAGCAGACCCCGTTGCAGACGAGCTTCGGGGTCAACATGGTGGCGCTGGTCGACGGGGTGCCCCGGACCCTCAACCTGAGACAGGCGCTGCAGGCCTACTTCGACCACCAGGTCGACGTCATCCGGCGTCGCTCGGAGTACCGCCTGGCCAAGGCCCGGGCCCGGGCCCACATCGTCGACGGCCTGCTCAAGGCGCTCGACCTGATCGACGCCATCATCGCCGCCATCCGGGCCTCCGAGGACCGGGGGGCAGCGCGGGCGGCGCTCATGGCCGCCCCCTTCGAGTTCAGCGAGATCCAGGCCAACCACATCCTCGACATGCAGCTGTCGCGCCTGACCCGGCTGGGCCGGGCCGACCTGGAGGCGGAGAGGGCGCAGCTGGCCGAGACCATCGCCGCCCTGGAGGCCATCCTGGCCGACGAGGGCCAGCTGCACCGGGTCATCAGGGAGGAGCTGGTCGCCATCCGGGACGAGTTCGCCACTCCCAGGCGCGCCGTGGTCACCTTCGACCCGGGCGACATGGCGGCCGAGGACCTGATCGCCGACGACGAGCTGGTCGTGACCATGACCCGGGCCGGCTACGTCAAGGCGGTGCCCGCCTCCACCTTCCGCACCCAGGCCCGGGGCGGGCGCGGCGTCCAGGGCGCCCGGCTCAAGGAGGAGGACCTGGTCACCCGGGTCATCCACACCACTGCCCTGGCCCACCTGCTGTTCTTTTCCAACCAGGGCAAGGTGTACCGGCTGCGGGCGTTCGACATCCCCCTCAAGGAGCGCACGGCCAAGGGCACGGCCATCGTCAACCTGCTCCCGCTGGCGCCCGACGAGCGCATCGCCACGCTGATCGACACCCGGGAGTTCCCTGCCGAGGCCTACCTGATGTTCGTGACCAGGAGCGGCCAGGTCAAAAAGACGACCTTCTCCGAGTACGACAAGTCCCGGCGGGAAGGCTTCATCGCCATAAGCCTGCGGGACGGCGACGAGCTGGTGGCGGTGATCGTCACCGGGGGCGAGGACGACATCTTCATGGTGTCGAGCCTCGGGATTACCATCCGCTTCGGCGAGTCCGACGTGCGGGCCATGGGCCGCGACGCGGCAGGAGTGCGGGGCATGGCCCTGCGCCCGGGGGACCGGGTGGTCTCGGCCGACCTGGCTCGGGACGACACCAGCATCCTGCTGGTGACCGACGCCGGCTTCGGCAAGCGCACCCAGCTCCACCACTTCAACCGCCAGGGCCGGGGTGGCATGGGTGTGCGGGGCATCCGCCTCACCGCCCAGCGGGGCCGGGTGGTGGCCGCTTTCATGGTCGGCCTGGACGACGAGATCCTGGTCATATCCTCGGCCGGCGTGATGGTGCGTATGGCCGTCCGCCAGATCTCCAGCCAGGGCCGCGACGCCACCGGGGTGCGCGTGGTCAGCCTGGACGGGGACCAGGCCGTGGCCTCGGTGGCCCCCGTGCTGGCCGTGGAGGACGGCGGCTGATGCCTGACCCCGTCACCCCGCCGCTGCCCGTCGAGTACGGGGCCATCCAGCCGGGCACCGGCGGGGCAGCGGAGCGCGCCGCGGCGCCGGGCAACGGCACCGCCGGCGGTCGGCGCGGGCGAATCGGCCTGCCGGCTGGTGGTCCCCAGTGGGCCACGACGACCAGGGCGGCCCGACCGTCCAAGGGTCCCAGGCTTCGGACCGGCCGGGCCGTCGGGAGGCCCCGGGCTCCTCACTCGAACGGGGCGGCGGCGGCCGGGCCAGGGGCGAGCCGCAAGACGCTGCGGCGGGTGCGCACCTCGACGGTCTTCAAGGTGTCGCTGATGTTCTACCTGTGCGGCGTGGTGGTGGTGGTCATCTCCGGGGTGGTCCTGTGGAACGCGGCGTCGGCCCTCGGCTTCCTGCACTCCATCGAGAAGTCGATCCGGACCTTGTTCAGCTACAGCACCTTCACCCTCCACCCGGGGCCACTCCTCCTCTACACCGGGGTCGGGGGGGTGTTCGTGGCC
>JBOGGP010000081.1:0-9781 GCA_050744105.1 Acidimicrobiales bacterium | reverse complement strand
GGACACGTACCCGCCCGCACACTTCGCTCCAACTCCCCTCGGGTCTTGTCGTCCAGCGTGATCGTTGTGGCCTTGAACGGCCTGGCTGGTCTCCCTTCGTCAGGCCTCAAACTACACGCGTGGCATTTGAGCAATCAAGCACTAGATATGTTCAGGACCCCACACGGCCCAGAAATGATGGACGGGGCCGTGCCCGTGGCCGACGTCGAGCTGGCCGGCGGCCCCCAGCGCGCCGGTCAGGTACTCCTTGGCCTGCATGACCGCCGCCAGCCAGCCTTCTGGCCCGGCCGGCTGGCGCGGCCGCAGGGCGGCAATGGCCGACGAGAGGGTGCACCCCGTCCCGTGGTCGCTGGCTGTCGCCACCCGGGGGGCGCTCAGCTCGGCCGGCCCGCCGGGGCCCACCAGGACGTCGACGCTTCGGGCGCCTGGGAGGTGCCCGCCCTTGAGCAGCACCCACCGGCACCCGAGGGCGAGCAGCTCCGAGGCCTGGGATCGCATCTCCGAGACGTCGCCGGCGACCGGGCAGCCCAGGAGCGCGGCCGCCTCCGGCAGGTTGGGCGTGATCAGGTCGGCCCGGGGGAGGAGGACGTCGCGCAGGGCAGCGACGGCGCCGGCGTCGAGCAGGCGGTCGCCGCTCTGTGCCACCATGACCGGGTCGGCCACGACGTAGGGGGGGCGCCACCGGTCGAGAGCGGCGGTCACCGCCCCCACGATCGCCTCGTTGGCCAGCATCCCCACCTTGACGGCGTCGACCCGAACGTCGGCGAGCAGGGTGTCCACCTGAGAGGTCACCAGGCCCGGCGACACCGCCTCACAGGCGGTCACCCCGGTGGTCGTCTGGGCCACCACGGCGGTCACCACCGCCATCCCGTAGGCGCCGAGAGCCGAGAAGGTCTTGAGGTCAGCCTGTAGTCCGGCGCCGCCGCTCGGGTCGCTGCCGGCGACGGACAGGACGTTGGGGATCACGGGACGTCGGGGATCACGGGACGTCGGGGATCACGGGACGTCGGGGGTCACAGGACGCCGGGGTCACAGGACCACCTCTCGGCGCAATGCCCGAGCGGCGGCCCCGGGGTCGGCGGCGCCGCAGATGGCGGAGATCACCGCCACACCCACCGCCCCCCGGGCCATGACGGCGGCGGCCCGGGCCCGGTCGATGCCACCGATGGCCACGCAGGCCAGACCGCTGTCCGCGGCCACCTCGACCAGTCCGGCCATGAGCTCGGGGCCCAACGGCGCAGCGGCATCGGGCTTGGTCGAGGTCGCGTAGACCGGGCCCACGCCGAGGTAGTCGAGGGTCCCGGGAGCCAGGGCGGCGGCGGCCCGGGCCTGGGCCAGGTTGGTCACCGACCAACCGATCACCGCAGCGGGCCCGGCGATCCGGCGAGCCTCGACGGGGGGAAGGTCCGACTGGCCGAGGTGGGCTCCGGCGGCGCCCGCGGCCAGGGCCACGTCGAGGCGGTCGTTGACCACCACGGCGACCCCGGTGCCAGAGAGCATGGCCACCAGGTCCCGGGACAGGTCGAACAGGGCCCGGGCCGTCGCCCTCGGATCCCGCACCTGGACGGCGGTGACCCCACCCTCCACGGCGGCGGCCACCGTGGCTCCCACGCCCCGCCCGGCGCACAACTCGGAGTCGGTGACCAGGTAGAGGCGCAGGTCGATCGGTCCGGGCACCGGCCTAGGCGGCGCCGGCCAGGACCGAGAGCTGGTCGATCAGGCGGACGGCAAAGGTCCCCGGCCCGGGCCTGCCCTCCCCGCCGGCGGCGGCGGCGGCAATGGCGCCGGCGCCGGCCAGGAGAGCCGAAGCGCCGACGGCCGCGGCCAGGGGGTCGCCCACCGCGGCGAAGGCGGCCATGACCGCGCCCAGGGCACAGCCCACCCCGGTCACCCGGGTCATCAGCAGGTGGCCGCCAGCCACGGCCACCACCTCCTGGCCGTCGGTCACGTAGTCCAGCGCGCCGCTGACGGCCACGACGGTCGAGTGGTCCCGGGCCAGCGCCAGAGCCGCGTCGAGGGCCTCCCCCGACCCGGCTACCGAGTCGACCCCCCGGCCCCCCGACCCCGTCACGCCGGCCAGGCTGAGGATCTCCGACGCGTTGCCCCGCACGATGGTCGGGGACGACTCCATGAGGGTGGCCGCCAGCCTGGTGCGATGGGGCAGCGCCCCCACGGCCACGGGATCGAGGACCCATGGCCTGCGGGCGGCGTGGGCGGCGTGGGCGGCGGCGAGCATGGCCCGCTCCCGCTCGGACGACAGGGTGCCCAGGTTGACCAGCACGGCCCCGGCGATGGCAGCGAAGGCCGCCGACTCCTCGGTGTTTTCCACCATGGCCGGCGAGGCCCCGACGGCCAGCAGGACGTTGGCGGTGAAGCCTGCGACCACGATGTTGGTCAGGCAGTGGACGAGGGGCTGGGCCTCTCCAACCGCGGCCGCCAGCCGGCTCACGCCGGGGTCGGGCCAGGTGATGGTGGTTGTCATCGAAACCCTTCCTTGCTGGTGGTAGGAGGCGCTGGAGGCCGGAGGCGCGGGCCGGCGACACTCCCCCCCAGGACGCCGGCCGGGTCGGTGGCGGCCAGGCCGTGGGCGGCAGCCACGGCCGGTTGGGTGAGCAGTCCCCTGGTGGTGTTGAGACCGAGGGCGAGGGCCGGGTCGGCGCCCATGGCCCGGCGCCAGCCGTGGTCGGCGACGGCGGCCACGTAGGGCAGCGTGACGTTGGTGAGGGCGAAGGTGGAGGTGTGGGGCACGGCGCCGGGCATGTTGGCCACGCAGTAGTAGAGCGAGCGCCCTACCTGGTAGGTGGGCTCGGCGTGGGTGGTGGGACGGGACCCCTCGAAGCAGCCACCCTGGTCGATGGAGATGTCGACCAGGACCGAGCCCGGCTTCATCCGCTCCACCAGGTCGACGGTCACCAGCTTGGGGGCGCGGGCCCCCGGGACCAGGACGGCCCCGATCACCAGGTCGGCGTCGATGCAGGCCCGCTCTATCTCGTAGGTGTTGGAGGTGACGGTCTGCAGGTGGCCCTGGTATATCCGGTCGGCGCTGCGCAGCTTGTTGACGTCACGGTCGAGGACCAGCACCTCGGCCTCCATGCCGAGGGAGATGGCCGCCGCGTTCATGCCCGACACGCCGGCGCCGAGGACCACCACCTTGGCCGCGTACACCCCCGAGACGCCGCCCATCAGCACGCCCCGGCCGCCGCCGTCGGCCTGGAGGTGGTGGGCCCCCACCTGGGGGGCCATGCGGCCGGCCACCTCGGACATGGGGGCGAGCAGGGGCAGGGACCCGTCCGCCAGCTGCACCGTCTCGTAGGCGATCGCCGTCGTCCCGGCCGCCAGGAGGGCGTCGGTGCAGGGCCGCGACGCGGCCAGGTGCAGGTAGGTGAACAGCACCAGGTCCTCCCGCAGGCGCCCGTACTCCTCGGCGACGGGCTCCTTGACCTTGAGGACCATCCCGGCCGACCCCCACACCTCGTCCACGTCGGCCACGATTGTTGCGCCGGCCGTGGCGAACTCCTGGTCGGGGATGGAGGACCCCGCCCCCGCCCCCTCCTGGACCAGGACGCGGTGGCCGCCCCGGACCAGCTCGTGGGCGCCCGCCGGGGTCAGGGCGACCCGCAGCTCGGTGTTCTTGACCTCGGCGGGGACACCGACATCCATCAGGGCAAGCCCATCAGAAGGCCGACATGACGTGCTTTATCCGGGTGTAGTCCTCCAGCGAGTAGACGGACAGGTCCTTGCCGTAACCGGAGTGCTTGAAGCCGCCGTGGGGCATCTCGGCCACGATCGGGATGTGGGTGTTGATCCACACCACCCCGAAGTCCAGCCGCCGCGACACCCGCAGGGCCCGGGCATGGTCCCGGGTCCACACGCTCGACGCCAGCCCGTACTCCACCCCGTTGGCCAACTCCACGGCCTGGTCCTCGTCGTCGAAGCGCTCGACGGTGACCACCGGCCCGAAGATCTCCGTGCTGGCCAGCTCGTCGGCCGCCTCCACCCCGGCCACCACGGTGGGGGGGAAGAGGAAGCCGGCGCCGTCGGCCGGCAACCCCCCCGTGAGGACCTCGGTGTGGGCCGGCGCCCGCTCGAGGAACCCGGCCACCCGGGCCAGCTGGGCGGCGCTGTTGAGCGGCCCGAAGGCGGCGCCGGCGCGCCACGTCGGGCCGTAGGGGGTGGCCGCGGCGGCGCCGGCCAGGGCGGCGGCCAGGTCGTCGTGGATCGCCCGGCTGGCCAGCACACGGGTGGCGGCGGTGCAGTCCTGGCCGGCGTTGAAGAAGGCGGCGCCGGCGATCCCCCGGGCCGCGGAGGCCACGTCCACGTCGTCGAAGACGACGACCGGCGCCTTGCCGCCCAGCTCCAGGTGGACCCGCTTGAGGTCGGCGGCCGCCGCCTGGGCCACCTCCCGGCCGGCCCGCACGCTGCCGGTGATCGACACCATCCTGGGCCGCCGGTCGGTGACGAGGGCCCGACCGGTGTCCCGGCCGCCGCAGACGACGTTGAGGACCCCCGGCGGCAGCCACTCGGCCGCCATCTCGGCCAGCATCAGCGTGGTGACCGGGGTGGTCTCGGACGGCTTGAGCACCACGGTGTTGCCGGCGGCCAGGGCCGGGGCGACCTTCCACACGGCCATCATCAGCGGGTAGTTCCACGGCGTCACCTGGGCACACACCCCGACCGGCTCCCGCCGCAGCCAGCTGGTGTGGCCGGCCAGGTACTCGCCGGCCGAGCGACCGTCGAGGGCCCGGGCGGCGCCGGCGAAGAAGCGCAGCTGGTCTATGGCAGGCGGCAGCTCCTCGGCGCCGGTCACGGCGAGCGGCTTTCCGGTGTTGGCGCACTCGGCGGCAACGAGCTCCTCGGCCCGGTCCTCCAGCGCGCCGGCCAGGCGGAGCAGGGCCAGGCTGCGCTGCGCCGGGGTGGTGTCCCGCCAGCGCTCGAAGGCGGCGGCCGCCACCGCGCAGGCGGCGGCCACGTCCTCGGGCCCCGACACCGGGGCGCGGGCATAGACCTGGCCGGTGCTCGGGTCCACCACCTCCGAGGTGGTCCCCGAGCGGGCGGCGGACCACTGCCCGCCGACGAAGTTACCGAGCTCGGTGGCACCGGCGGCCCCGGCCTCGCCGGTCTCGCCGGTCACCGCCCTCCCCCTGGCCAGCAGTCCATCGGGTACCTCGCTGCGTCGTCGGTGCGTACGCTCCGATCATGACACCCCCGGTCCCAAACGCGTCCGACGCCGACCTCCAGGCGGCGGCCCGGCGCCACCTGTGGATGCACTTCACCCGGATGGGCTCCTACGACCACGCCGACGTGCCCATCATGGTAAAGGGCGAGGGTCCCTGGGTCTGGGACAGCAGGGGCAAGCGATACCTCGACGGCCTCTCGGGGCTCTTCACCGTCCAGGTCGGCCACGGGCGCCTGGAGCTGGCCGGCGCCGCCGCCCGCCAGGCCGGCCAGCTGGCCTACTTCCCCATCTGGAGCTACGCCCACCCGGCGGCGATCCAGCTGGCCGAGCGGTTGGCCGGGCTGGCTCCGGGGCCGATCAACCGGGTGTTCTTCACCACCAGCGGCGGCGAGGCGGTGGAGTCGGCCTGGAAGCTGGCCCGCCAGTACTTCTCGGCCACCGGCCAGCCCGGGCGCCACAAGGTCGTCTCCCGCCACATCGCCTACCACGGCACGACCATGGGGGCCCTGTCGGTGACCGGCCTGCCCGGGATCAAGGCCCCCTTCGAGCCCCTGGTGCCGGGCTCGGTGCGGGTCCACAACACCAACTTCTACCGGGCCCCCGAGCACGGCGACGACCCGGTCGCCTTCGGACGGTGGGCGGCCGACGACATCGAGGCCCGCATCGAGATGGAGGGTCCGGCCACGGTGGCCGCCGTGTTCCTCGAACCGGTGCAAAACGCCGGCGGCTGCCTCCCCCCGCCCCCCGGCTACTTCGCCCGGGTCCGCGACATCTGCGACAGGCACGGCGTCCTCCTGGTCTCCGACGAGGTCATATGCGCCTTCGGCCGCCTCGGCGCCTGGTTCGGCTGCGAGAGGTACGGCTACCGGCCGGACATGATCACCTGCGCCAAGGGCCTGACCAGCGGCTACTCACCGCTCGGCGCCCTGCTGGTGGACGACGCCATCATGGAGCCGTTCCTCGGCGGCGAGGCGTCGTTCGGCCACGGCTTCACCTTCGGCGGCCACCCGGTGTCGGCCGCCGTCGGCCTGGCCAACCTCGACCTCTTCGACCGGGAGGACATCGTCGGCGGGGTGGCCGGCCGTTCCGGGGCGTTCCGGGCCACCCTGGACGCCCTGCGCGACCTGCCCATGGTGGGTGACGTGCGGGGCGACGGCTTCTTCTACGGCATAGAGCTGGTCAAGGACCGGGACACCAAGGCCGGCTTCAGCCACGACGAGTCGGAGCGGCTGCTGCGGGGCTACCTGTCGGGGGCGCTCTTCGACGCCGGCCTGGTGTGCCGGGCCGACGACCGCGGCGACCCGGTGATCCAGCTGGCCCCCCCGCTCGTCTGCGACCAGGAGCACTTCGACTACATGGCCCGGGTGCTCCGGGAGGTGCTCACCGAGGCCTGGTCCCGCATCTGAGCCCTAGCACTAACACTAGCACTGGCCGGCGCGGCCCCCCCGGAGGGGCGGGCGGTAGCGTTGCTCGCCATGGACGTCCTGGTGGTCGTGGGCGACTTCGAGGTCCCCGAGCGCCTGTGGTCCCGGGCCCGCCGGCGGGTGGCGGTCGCCGGCGGGCCGGTGCCCCCCGGGACCGTCGCCGACCTCCGGGCCCACATCCCCCGCTCGGTGGGGGTGGTCGGGCCCCCCGACGGGGCGGCGAGTGTGGCCGCGGTGGCCGCCCAGCTGCACGCCGCCGGCCTGCCCGTGACCGTCCACGCCGACTGGCCCGGCCCGGGCACCGGCCCCGACCCCCGCCCCGGCCTCGGTCGCGGGGTCGGCGTGGTCCCCCTCACCGACCCCGGGCCGCCCATGGAGGTGGCCAACTCCCTGCTCGACCTGGTGGGCCGGACCCCCCTGGTCCACCTGGACCGGGTAGGTCGGGACCTGGACTGCCAGCTGCTGGCCAAGCTGGAGACCTTCAACCCCGGTGGCAGCGTCAAGGACAGGCCGGCGCTGGCCATGGTCACCGCCGCCGAGCGTGACGGCCTGCTCGGCCCGGGTGGCACCATCGTCGAGCCCACGTCGGGCAACACCGGGGTGGGCCTGGCCATCGTGGCCGCCCGGCGGGGCTACTCGTGCATCTTCACCGTGCCCGACAAGGTGGCGGCCGAAAAGGTCCACCTGCTGCGGGCCTACGGGGCCGAGGTGGTGGTGTGCCCGTCGAGCGTCGGCCCCGACCACCCCGAGTCCTACTACTGCGTGGCGCGCCGGCTGGCGGCGACGACCCCGGGGGCGTACCAGCCCGACCAGTACGCCAACGCCCACAACCCGATCTGCCACGAACGCACCACCGGCCCCGAGCTGTGGCGCCAGACGGCGGGGCGCATCACCCACCTGGTGGCCAGCGTGGGCACGGGGGGCACCGTCTCGGGCGCCGGGCGCTACCTAAAGTCCCAGAACCCGGCCATCCAGGTCGTCGGGGCCGACCCCGCCGGCTCGGTTTACTCGGGGGGATCGGGGAGGCCCTACCTGGTGGAGGGCATCGGTGAGGACTTCTGGCCAGCCACCTACGACGCCGGCGCCGTCGATCGGGTCATCGAGGTGAGCGACCGGGACAGCTTCCTCACCGCCCGGCGGGTGACCAGGGAGGAGGGCATCCTGGCCGGCGGCTCGTGCGGGACGGCGGTGTGGGCGGCGCTGGAGCTGGGCCGGGAGCTGGGCCCCTCCGCCGTGGTCGTCGTCGTGCTGGCCGACTCGGGGCGGGGCTACCTGTCCAAGGTCTACGACGACGTGTGGATGGCCGACCACGGCTTCCTGCGCTCGGGAGGCGACACCATCGAGGCGGTGCTGGCCCGCAAGAGCCCGGCGCTGCCGCCGCTGGTGCACGTGCACCCCCACGACACCGTCCGTACCGCCATCGCCATCCTTAAGGAGTACGGCGTGTCCCAGTTGCCGGTGGTGAAAGCAGAACCACCCCTGGCCCTGGCCGAGGTGGTGGGCACCGTGAGCGAGGTGCGTCTCCTGGAGCGGGCCGCCGCCGACCACGCCTTCATCGACGGCACCGTCGACGTGATGATGGATCCGCCGCTGCCCACCATGGGATCGGGCGAGCCGATCGACATGGCCGCCGCCCGCCTGGGCCAGAGTCCCGCCGTCCTGGTCCTCGACGGCGGCCACCCGATTGGGATCGTGACCCGGTCGGACCTGCTCGAGTTCCTGGCCGGGGGGGCGATTGACCGGCCCTGATGGGGGGCCGCCCTGGGGCTTCGCCACCCGGGCCATCCACGCCGGCCAGGCCCCCGACCCGGTGACCGGGGCGGTGGTGCCGCCTCTGTCTCTGGCCACCACCTTCGCCCAGGATTCGGTCGGCCACCACCGTGGGTACGAGTACAGCCGCAGCGCCAACCCCACCCGGGCGGTCCTGGAGGCGGCGCTGGCCGACCTGGAGGGAGCCGCCCGGGGCCTGGCCTTCGCCAGCGGCGTGGCCGCCACCGACGCCGTGATGCACCTGCTGGCGCCGGGCGACCACGTCGTCATCCCCACCGACGCCTACGGGGGGACCTTCCGGCTGGTGGCGCGGGTGTGGGGGGCGCTCGGGGTGGACCACAGCGCCGTCGACCTGGCCGACATGGCCGCCCTGCGCTGCGCTCTCGGTCCCCGGACCAGGCTGGTGTGGGCGGAGACACCCTCCAACCCCATGCTCCACATCGTCGACATCGCCGCGCTGGCCGAGGAGACCCACCGCCACGGCGCCCTGCTGGCGGTCGACAACACCTTCGCCACCCCCTACCTCCAGCAGCCCCTCGCCCTCGGCGCCGACGTGGTGGTGCACTCGACGACCAAGTACCTGGGCGGCCACAGCGACGTGGTGGGGGGTTTCGTGGCCACCGCCGACGCCGGCGTGGGCGATCGGATCGCCTTCTTCCAGAACGCCGGGGGCGCCGTGCCCTCCCCCTTCGACTGCTACCTGGTCCTGCGGGGGGCCAAGACCCTGGCCCTGCGTATGGACCGGCACTGCGCCAACGCGGAGGCGGTGGCGGCGCTGCTGGCCGGTCACCCGGCGGTGGCCCGCGTCCTCTACCCCGGCCTCAGCACCCACCCCGGCCATCGGGTGGCCGCCGGCCAGATGAGCGGCTTCGGCGGCATGGTGTCGCTGGTCCTGCGCGGCGGCGAGCCCGCCGCCGTGGCCCTGGCCGGAGCCACCGAGCTGTTCACCCTGGCCGAGTCCCTCGGGGCGGTCGAGTCCCTAATCGAGCACCCCCGCCGCATGACCCACGCCTCGGCTGCCGGCTCCCCCCTGGCCGTCGACCCCGGCCTGGTCCGCCTCTCGGTCGGCGTGGAGACGAGCGAGGACCTGCTGGCCGACCTGGCCCAGGCCCTTGACCGGGTCGGCCAATGGTGACCGGTGCCAGGAACGGTCCGCCCGAGGCCCACCGCCATCCGGGGGCGGCGACGGTGCCGAAGTAGGGTCTGTCGGCCCGGGGTGACCGGGCCCCGAGATCTGGCTGCGGCCGCCGCCCCCGCCGCGGCCGCGGCCAGGCGCTGGTGCCGTGCGGTCAGCCGGGGCGGCGCGCGGTCATCCGGGGCGGCGTGCGGTCAGCCGGGGCGGCGCGCGGTCATCCGGGGCGGCGCGCGGTCATCCGGGGCGGCGTGCGGTCAGCCGGGGGGGCGTGCGGTC
>JBOGGP010000080.1:0-9818 GCA_050744105.1 Acidimicrobiales bacterium | reverse complement strand
CCCTCCACCACCGCGCCCTCCACCACCGCGCCCTCCACCACCGCGCCCTCCACCACCGCGCCCTCCACCACCGCACCGGGGTGATAGCCGTGATCCTGGTGGGGGGCGAGGGCACCCGCCTCCGCCCGCTTACCTCGACCACCCCCAAGCAGATGCTTCCGGTGGCGGGCCGGCCCATGATCTGCCACGTCATCGAGCACCTGGCCGCCCACGGCGTGGACCGCGCCGTGCTGTCTCTCGGGTACCGCCCCGACGCCTTCGTGGCTGCCTTTCCGGCCGACCGCTGCGGCGGTGTCGAGCTGGCCTACGCGGTGGAGGACGCCCCGCTCGACACGGCCGGCGCCATCGCCTTCGCCGCCGGGCTAGCCGGCGTCGACGACACCTTTGTGGTGGTCAACGGCGACGTCCTAACCGATCTGGACGTGGGGGAGCTGGTTGGGTTTCACCGCCGGTCGGGGGCGGAGGGGACCATTGCCCTGACCCCGGTGGACGACCCCTCCCGCTTCGGGGTGGTGCCCACCGACGGCGCCGGCCGGGTGACGGCGTTCGTGGAGAAGCCCCCGGCGGCCGAGGCCCCGACCAACCTGGTCAACGCCGGCACCTACGTGTGCGAGCCCGGCATCCTGGCTCGGGTCCCGCCGGGCCGGCGGGTGTCGATCGAGAGGGAGGTCTTCCCGGCGATGGTCGCCCACGGGAGCCTCTTTGCCATGGCGTCGGTGGCCGCCTGGGCCGACGTCGGCACCCCGGCCGCCTACCTGGAGGCCAACCTGGAGCGGGCCGCAGCCGACGGGCCCCGGCCCGGCGACCACCCCTCGGCGTCGGTCGTTGCCTCGGTGGTGGGGACGGGCACCGTGGTCGGCGCCGGCGCCCGGGTCGAGGGCTCCCTGCTGCTCGGCGGGGTGCGGGTGGAGGCGGGCGCCCTGGTCCGCTCCTCGATAGTGGGCGCCGGCGCCGCCATCGGGGAGGGGGCGACGGTCGAGGCCCTGAGCGTGGTCGGTGACGGGGCCGTGGTGGCCGACGGGGCCCGGCTGGTCGGCCAGCGGTGGGCGTAGGCCAGCGGTGTTCATAGGATTGGGCTGGTGAGGGCCTTGGTGACCGGCGGGGCCGGCTTCATCGGGTCGACCCTGGTCGACCGGCTGCTGGCCGAGGGTCACGCGGTGACGGTGGTCGACGACCTGTCGTCGGGGTCGATGGCCAACCTGGGGGCGGCGCGCTCGGGCCACGACCACGACTTCGGCTTCCACCACCTGGACGTGCGCTCCCCCGACGTGATCGAGCTGCTGGTCCGCCGCCAGCCCGAGGTGGTGTACCACCTGGCCGCCCAGGCCGACGTCCGGGTCTCGGTGGCCCGCCCCGTTCACGACGCCGAGATCAACCTCATCGGCTCGCTCCAGGTGCTCGAGGGTGCTCGCCGCAGCGGGGCGCGCAAGGTGGTGTTCGCGTCGAGCGGCGGCACCATCTACGGCGACCCCGAGCCCTCGGCCCTGCCCGTGGGCGAGGATCACCCCCAGCGCCCGGTGTCTCCCTACGGGGTGGCCAAGAAGGCCGTCGGGGACTACCTCCACGCCTACCAGGAGCTGCACGGCCTGGAGTACTGCGCCCTGGCCCTGGCCAACGTCTACGGCCCCCGCCAGGACCCCCACGGTGAGGCCGGGGTGGTGGCGATCTTTGCCGGCCGCCTGCTGGCCGGCCAGGGGGGCGTCATCTACGGCGACGGTCGCCAGACCCGGGACTTCGTCTACGTCGACGACGTCGTGGACGCCTTCGCCCGGGCCGCCGAGCGGGGCAGCGGGCTCCTGCTCAACATCGGCACGGGCGTGGAGACGAGCGTCAACGACCTGCACGCGGCGATGGCGGCGGCGGTAGGCGTGGACCTGGGTCCCACCTACGCCGGCGCCCGCCCCGGGGAGCTGGCCCGCAGCTCGCTCGACCCGGGCCGGGCCGCCGTTCACCTGGGCTGGGCCCCCTGGACCAAGGTGGGCGACGGCGCAGCCGCCGTCGTCGACTGGTTCCGGGCCCGCCAGCCGTAGCGGCCCCTCCGCTTCCCTGCTCCGGGTTATCCGCTCCGGGCACCGGCGGGGAAGCTCAGCGGAACAGATCCTCGCCGGGCTGGCGGACGATCTCGGCACGCACCGAGGACTCCCGCAACCACGACTCCGGCACGCCCCGCACGACGGCCACCGGGACGCCGGCGTCTTTCCCCATCACCAGGTCGGCGGCGGCGGCGATCTCGTCGGCGACGCACACCTCGGTGGACTCCAGGCGCCGCCCCCCGGCATCCGCGGTGCCCCGCAGGTCGACGACGGCGGCGACCCCGGCGCTGCCGATGGCCACGTCGGTGACCCCTCTCCGCCAGGGCCGCCCGAAGGTGTCGGAGACGACCACGCCGACGGACAGCCCGGTCCTGGCCCTGATGCCGTCCCTGATCCTCCGGGCGCTGCGATCCGGGTCGAGGGGCAGGAGGGCGGCCCAACCCGGCGCCAGGTTGGAGCGGTCCACCCCGGAGTTGGCGCACACGAAGCCGTGCCGGGTCTCGGTGATCACCAGGTCGCCCCGCCGGCGCAGGATGCGTGCCGCCTCGGCCATGACGGCGGGGTGGTGGGAGCGGGGGTCGTCGGGATCCACCGCCACCAGGCGGCCCTCGGCCTTGGACACCACCTTCTGGGTGACGACCACCACGTCGCCCGGTACCAGGGTCTGGGCCGACCCGGCCAGGGCGGCGAGGAGCAGCCCGGCGATGACGTCGCCCGGGCGGACCTCGGGCATCCCCGTGACCGGGAGGATCGAGACCGGCCCGTTCACGCGGCGGCACCGGGGGCGGCCAGCACCGCCCGGGCCAGGGCCGCCGACTCGGCCGGGCCCGACATCACGCTCGGGGTGACGACGCAGGCCATGCCCTCGGCCTCCACGGCGTGCCGACTGCCGGCGTCGGCCGGGTCGACGACGAGCACGGAGGCGAAAGGGGCCCACAGCCGGGCCACGCCCACCACCGACGCCTCCTGCCCGAGCTCGAGCATCATGCGGTCAGCCGGGCCCTTCAAGGCGCGGCCGGCCACTATGGGCGACACCGCCACGACCCGGTCGCGCCGGGCCCGCACGGCGTCGGCGACGCCGGCCACGGCCAGGACGGGGCCGATCGACACCACCGGGTTCGACGGGCACACGACCACGGTGGCGGCGCCGGCGATGGCCTCGACCACGCCGGGAGCGGGGCGGGCGGCATCGGCGCCGGCGAAGCGCACGGCGGAGACCGGAACGGAGTGGCTCAGGCCGACGAAGTAGTCCTGGAAGCCGACCTCGGCCTCCTCGGCACCGGCCAGGGTGATCCTGGTGGCCACGGGGTCGTCGGACATGGGCAGGATGCGGACGGCCAGGCCCCATCGGGCGGCGATCTCGGCCGTCACCTCCGACAGGGTGGCCCCCTCGGCCCGGCGGGCCGTGCGGTAGAGGTGGGTGCCCAGATCCCTGTCGCCCAGGTTGAACCAGGACAGCCGGCCACCGGACAGCTCGCCCAGCTCGGCCATGGCCGACCACGTCTCCCCGGCCCGGCCCCACCCGGTCACCGGGTTGATGGCGCCGGCCAGGGTATAGGTCACGGTGTCGAGGTCGGGGCTGACGGCCAGACCGTGGACGACCGTGTCGTCGCCGGTGTTGACCACGGCGGTGACCTGGGCCGGATCGACCACGGCGCAGATCCCGGCCAGCATCCGGGCCGCTCCCACTCCACCGGCGATGGCGGCGATCACGGCGCCAGGCTAGACACGGGCCAGGCCAGGCATGTCGCCGGGCCAGGGAGGCGCCGGGTCAGGGAGGCGCCGGGCCGGGGAGGCGCCGGGCCACGGATGCGCCGGGCCACGGATGCGCCGGGCCGGGGATGCGCCGGGGCGGGGAGGCGCCGGGGCGGGGAGGCGCCGGGGCGGGGAGGCGCCGGGCCCGGACGGGCCGGTATCGTCGGCGCCCGATGACCAGGCCGGCGCCGGGCCCGGACGGGCGGTATCGTCGGCGCCCGATGAACAGGCCGGCGCCGGTGCGGGTGGCCCTCGATGCCACCGCCGTGCTGGGCACCCCTACCGGGGTGGGCCGGGTGGTCGCCGGGATCCTCGCCGCCCTGGCCATCCGCCAGGACATCGACCTGGTGGGCTACGGGCTCACCTGGAACGGCCGCCGGCAGCTGGGCCCGGCCCTGCCGCCCGGGGTCGCCGTGGCCCGCCGGGCCATGGTCGCCCGCCCCCTGATCGAGGCGTGGGCCCACCTCGACCACCCCCGCATCGAGCGCTGGGCGGGCAGTCTCGACGTGGTCCACGGGACCAACTTCGTGGTCCCTCCGGCCCGGGCGGCCCGGGTTGTCACCGTCTACGACCTGACCGCCGTGCGCTTCCCCGAGCTGTGCACGCCGGCCGCCCGGCGCTACCCCGCCCTGGTGCGCCGGGCCCTGGGCGCCGGCGCCGTGGTCCACACCCTGAGCGCCTGGGTGGCCGGCGAGGTCGTCGAGCTCCTCGGCGCCGACCCGGGCCAGGTGCGGGTCATCCCCCCCGGTATCGGGCGGTCGCCCGGGGACGTGGCGCCCAGCCCGCCGGCGAGTTTTGGACGGATCCAGCCGTTTGGACGGATCCTGTCGTCATATGGTCGAAAACGTCCAAACGGCCAGATCCGTCCAAACGTCGCCGGCGCCGGGAGTGCCGGGAGTGCCGGGAGAGGCGAGAGTGACGGGAGAGGCGGGAGTGGTGGGAGGGCCGGGTCGGAGGTTGGGCCGACCGGCCGTCTGGCCCGTCCCGGCGCCCCTCCGGGGCCCCCCTACATCCTGGCACTCGGCACGGCGGAGCCCCGCAAGGACTTACCGGGCCTGGTACGGGCCTTCGACAGCCTGGCCGGGGAGGTGCCCGAGGTCGAGCTCCAAATCGCCGGCCCGCCGGGCTGGGGGCAGGCCGAGCTGGACCAGGCCATCGCCGGGGCTGCCCACCGCCGGCGCATCGTGCGCCTCGGTTGGGTGCCTGACCCCGCCGCGCTGGTGGCCGGGGCCGCCCTGCTGGCCTACCCGTCGCTCTACGAGGGCTTCGGCTTCCCGCCCCTCGAGGCCATGGCCGCCGGGGTGCCTGTGGTGGCCACGTCGGCCGGCGCCGTGCCCGAGGTGGCGGGCGGTGCCGCCCGGCTGGTGCCTCCCGGCGACCCCGACGCTCTGGCCGAGGCCATGGGCCAGGTGCTGTCCGACCAGGCCGAGCGCCGGCGGCTGGTCGAGGCCGGGCGCCGCCGGGTCGCCGTCTTCAGCTGGGACGCGGCGGGCGACGCACTGGCCCGTCTCTACCAGGAGCTGGCTGGTCGGTGACCGCTCGGCGGGCTGCCCGTCGCTGACCGCCCGGCCCCGCCGGCGGGGGAGGAGCTCAGGGCGGGTTGGCGATCAGGACGGGGGGGGGTGGTGGCCGGCCGGCCACGGCGGCGAAGACCTCGCTCCAACGGGCCGGCGCCGCCTGGCGCAGAGGTGGGCGGGCACGCCGCTGCTCGGTCGAACCCGCCGCCGGGGGCAGGAGGGCCAGCACGGCCTCGGCGAGCGCTCGCCCGTCGCCGGGCGGGACGAGGCGTCCGGCCGAGGGGGCGGCTCCGGCCAGGATCTCCACCGGTCCGCCGGCGGCGGTGGCGACGACCGGAGTCCCCGAGGCGAGGGCCTCGACGATGGCCAGGCCGTAGGGCTCGGGCTGGGTCGAGGCCTGCACCAGAACGTCCAGGTCGGCCACCATCTCGGCGATGTCGCCGCGGGGGCCCAACCAGGCCACCGCGCCCAGGGCGGCCGCCTGCCTGGCCAGGCCGGCGGCGTAGGCCTCCTTGCCGGCCACCGGGGCACCGGCGACCACCACCACCGTGTCGGGCCGAGCGGCCACCAGGTGGGGTACCGCCTCCAACAGGACGTCGATGCCCTTCCAGGTGTCGATGCGGCTGGCCGTGCCGACCAACGGGACCCCATCGGGAATGCCCTCCCGGGCCCGGAACGACCCGGCTCGACAGGGGGAGTACTCCTCGGGGCTGGGCTCGTCCCGGATCACCTTCACGTTGGCCCCGTCGAGCTGGGCGGCGATGGCTTCGGACATGGCCACCACCAGGTCGGCGAAGTGGCGGGCGAGGAAGCGCTCCAGAGCCAGGGCGGCCCGGGACTGCACGACGATCTCCCGGGCGTGCCAGACGTGAGGCCGGCGCACCAGGAGGGCGGCCGCCCACCCGTACCAGGAGTGGAGGGAGTTGCTGTGGACCACGGCGGCACCGGTCCGGCGGGCCAGCAGGGCCAGGCGGCCCACGCTGACAGGCCAGGCCAGCAGGTAGGCCAGCCAGCGCCACCCGCTGCCGCTGCCGGTAAGCCGGCGCATGGCCACCAGGTGGCAGGTGGCCCCGGCCGCGGTGAAGTCCGCCCCCATCGGGCCGGCGGCCGGGAAGGCGACGTGGCAGTCCCAGCCTTCGGCAGCCAGCAGTCGGACCATCCGCAGCAGCGCCTTGTCCGAGCCGCCCGCCTCCGCCACCGGCTGGACGAAGAGGATCGCCGGCCGGCCGATCGGCCCGCCGGCCCGCCGCCGACCCCTCCGCAGCCCACATCCCCGCCGCCCAGGCCCCTGCCGGCCACGGCCCGGCCGCCTAGGCCCCTGCCGGCCACGGCCCGGCCGCCCAGGCCCGTGCCGGCCACGGCCCGGCCGCCCCGGCCCCTGCCGGCCACGGCCCTGCCGCCTAGTGTCGTCTGCTGCCCCTATGCGCGTAGCCGTCAACGTCGAGCAGCTCCTCCACGCCTCACCGGGCGGGATCGGCCGGTACACCGAGAAGCTAGTAGGGACCCTCGGGGCCATGTACCCCGAGGACCAGATCGTGCCCTTCTCGGCCCGCCACCGCCGGGCGGACCTCGATCGGACCCCCCTCGGCGTCAAGGGGGTGGACATAGTCCCGCTGGCGCTGCCCCGACCTGTGCTCTACGACTCGTGGCGGCTCCTGGGATGGCCTGCCGTGCAGCTCGGCCGCCGCGCCCTCGGACACCTCGACGTGGTCCACGCCCCGTCCCTGGCCGTCCCCCCCGCCGGCCCCGCCGCCCTGGTGGTGACCGTCCACGACGCCGCCCCCGCCCTCTTCCCGGAGTCGTTCTCCCGGCGGGGACTGCGTTTCCATGCCCATGGCATGGCCGCTGCCCGGCAGGCCGAGCTGGTCATCGCCGTGAGCGAGGCCGCCGCCGACGAGATCGTCGCCCACGGCCAGATCGACCGGGGACGGGTCCGCGTGGTCCCCCACGGGGTCGAGCCCCTGGCGGTGACCGCGGAGCGCCGCCGCGACGTGCTCGGCCGGTGCGGGCTGGCCGGGCAGCCCTACGTGCTCTGGGTGGGCAGCCTCGAGCCCCGCAAGGGGGTCGGCACGCTGGTGTCGGCGATGGCGCGGATGACCGGGAGTGCCGGCGGGCCCAGGTCACAGCGCCCCCGGCTCGTCCTGGCCGGCTACCGGGGGTGGTTGAGCGACGGGATCATCGACGCCGGGGACCGGGCCGCCCTGGGTGAGCACCTCGTCCAGCTGGGCCCGGTGGGCGAGGAGGATCTGTGGGCCCTCTACGCCGGGGCGGCTGTCTTCGCCCTGCCCAGCCGCCACGAGGGTTTCGGGCTCCCCGCCCTCGAGGCCATGAGCCAGGGGGTGGCGGTGGTCTGCTCCGACATCCCGGCCCTGCGCCAGCTGGTGGGTCAATCCGCCTGCCTGGTGGCCCCCGGCGACGTCGGTGCCTGGGCCGATGCCCTCGGTGGACTGCTCGGCGACCCGGCGGCCCGGGCCCGCCTCGGCGTCGCCGGGCAGGTAAGGTCCAAGCTCTTCACCTGGGAGGCCACGGCGTCCGCTACCCGCCAGATCTACGAGGAGGCCCGGGTCATGGCCCGGGCCCGCCTGCCGGCGGGCATCGCCCGGGCCCGCCCGCCGGCGGGTCCCCGGCGGCTACCGTCCTGACCATGCGGGTGCTCGTCACCGGGAGCAGCGGCTTCGTCGGGCACTGGATGCTCGAGCACCTGCGGGAGGCCGGGGACGACGCTCTCACCCTGCCCGCCGACCTCGACATCAGGGACGCCAAGGCCCTGGCTCGGGCGGTCGAGCGCCTGGGGCCCGACGCCGTGGTGCACCTGGCCGCCCAGGCCAGCGTGGGGTCGTCGTGGGCGGACGCCACCACGACCTTCCAGGTCAACGCCCTCGGCACGCTCAACCTGCTGGAGGCAGCCGACGCCCTGCGACCCCGGCCCCGGGTCCTGCTGGTGAGCTCAGCGGAGATATACGGCGTGGTTGCCGCAGAGGAGCTGCCCATCGGCGAAGACCACGAGCTCTGCCCGGCCAGCCCGTACGCAGCCAGCAAGGCGGCCGCCGAGATGCTCGGTCTCCAGGCCTGGGTGGGCCGGGGGCTCGAGGTGGTACGGGCCCGGCCGTTCAACCACACCGGGCCCGGCCAGCGGGACGACTTCGTGGTGCCCTCCCTCGCCCGCCAGGTCGCCCGGGCCCGCCACGAGCGGGCCACCACGCTCACGACAGGCAACCTCGAAGCGCGCCGGGACATCACCGACGTCAGGGACGTGGTATCGGCGTACCGGCTCCTCCTGACCCGGGGGGCGCCCGGTTGTGCCTATAACGTGTGCCGGGGGACCTCGGTCAGCATCGCCGAGCTGGCCCGGCGCCTGCTCGGGCTGGCCGGCCTCGACGCCCAGCTGGCACTGGACCCCGACAAGGTGCGCCCGGTCGACCAACCCGACCTCCGGGGCGACCCGTCCCGGCTGGTGGCTGCCACCGGGTGGTCACCACAGATCGGACTGGACCGAACCCTCGCCGACGTCCTCGACTACTGGGTGAGCCGGGACCGCGTCTAGGACGGCGCCGATTGCCGATCGGACCTGTCAGGGCGATCGGACCTGCTGGGTCGGGCCCGCCGGGTCGGGCCCGCCGGTCGGACCTGCTAGGGAGTGCCGCCCTGGAGAGCCGCCAGCCGGCGGATCAGGTCGTGGGGGGCCCAGGCCGAGGCGCGGACAGCCTGCACGACGGCCTCGCCCGGTGGGCCGATGCGCCGTCCGATCTGGTCGAGGCGACCGTCGACCTCGGCTCGCAGCGGGGCCACCGCCCGGTCCACCGCCCGGGCCACGGCCCCGACCTCCCTGGCCAGCTCCCGGCGCTGGACCTGGGCTCTCTGGAAGCCGAGCACGCCCAGGCCAACCGTCACGTAGCCGGCTTCGACCAGGGTTTTGCGGACGTCGATGTCTGCCAAGACGCTCACCTCCGTGTCGCTCGGGCGCTGGAGGCCAGGATACCGGTGATGCGTCACACCGAGTGGGCGCGGCTCGGTCCAGCCGTCGAGCGGGGTCGGGGTCACCCGGCGATGACCGGTCCGCCCTGGGGCCGGCCCGCTAGGCTCCCCTCCCCGGATGGCACCCGCAGAGTCGGCCCCCCCCGTCGTGGCGGTGGTCGTCACCACCGATCCCGGTGACTGGTTCGAGGAGTGCCTGCGCTCCTTGGGGGCCCAGCGGTACCCAAACCTGTCGGTCCTGGTGGTCGACACGGCCAGCGCGGCCGACCCCGGGGCTCGGGTTGCCTCGATCCTGCCCGAGGCCCACGTCCGCCGCCTGCCCGGCCGGGTGGGGTTCGGCCAGGCCGCAAACGAGGTCCTCCGGCTCGTCGAGGGGGCGGCGCTGTACCTGTTCTGCCACGACGACGTGGTGCTGGCCCCCGACGCCACCCGGTTGCTGGTAGAGGAGGCCTACCGCTCCAACGCCGGCATAACCAGCCCGAAGTTCGTCCGGTGGGACGATCCCTCCCGGTTGGTCGCCGTCGGCGCCGGCGCCGAC
>JBOGGP010000079.1:0-9974 GCA_050744105.1 Acidimicrobiales bacterium | reverse complement strand
TCCCGGGTGGCCCGGGCTCGGCGGGAGAGGTAGGCGAGTACCACTCGTCGGCGCCCACCCGTATCGCCGACACCCGCTGCGGTGCCGCCAGCCCCCCCGGCTCCTGCGCCGGCGAGGCCCTGTCCGGACCCAATGCGGCCCTCGCCACTCCCGCCTCAGGCGGCGCGCTCCGGGTGGCCATCGGCACCCCCCGAGCCGAGGCTGTCGTGCTCAACGTCACCGTCACTGGCACTGCCAGCTCCGGGTTCCTGACCGCCTATCCCGACGGCACGGCGAGGCCGCTGGCGTCCAACGGCAACTGGGTGCCGGGACAGACCGCCGCCAGCCGGGTGATCGTCCCCGTGGGCGCAGACGGCTACGTCGACCTCTACAACGGGTCGCCCGCCTCCGCCGACTTCGTGGTGGACATGGTGGGCTATTACGCCGGCGCCGGCGCTGACCCCGCCGGGGGCTCCCGGTTCGTGCCGGTGGCGCCCGCTCGGGTCACCGACACCCGGCCCGGCAGCAACCAGGCCAACATGGGCTCGACCCTGGGCGCCGCCGGCAATCTGACGGTGGCCCCCGGCGCCTTGCCGGTGGGTGCCGCTGCCGTGGTGGTCAACCTGACGGTCGCCATCTCGACCGCCGGCGGCTTCCTCACCGTCATGCCCCAGGCCCCGTCGGGGACGGTCTCCAGCTCCGATCTCAACTTCGGGGCCGGAGAGGTCCGGGCCAATGCCGACATCGCCAGCCTGTCGCCGTCGGACACCTTCGACGTCTTCAACCACGCCGGCCTCACCGACGCCGTCGTGGACATCACCGGGTACTTCGTCTACTCCCGCTAGTTGCTAGTGCTGGTTGCTAGTGCTGGTGCCCTTGCGTGGCACCTGGCACCTGGCACCTGGCACCATGGATCCATGGCCGGATCCAGCTCCCCGGGGCGCCGCCGCCCGGGCTCGGTGAGGTCCGCCCTCCGGTTCGGGCTGGCCGCCCTGCTGGTCGCCGACCTTTGCCTGCTCGGGGTGGGCCTGGCCGTCGTCGCCGGCGGGTCGGCCTTGCCGGCCGCCGGCCGTGACCACGTAGCCGGCGCCGGTGACCAGGCCGCCCCCGGTCCCGGGTCCTCCCCGGCGCCGGCCGGCGACGCCTCGGGATCCACCGCCCCCGGCCCCTCACCTCTGGCCTCGCAGGTGGCCACCGACCCGGCGGGCCTGGCCGACCAGCTGGCGTCGGCCCTCACCGCCATCTCCGACCCGGCCACGCCGGCCGCCGACCTGAGCCGCCTGGGCCAGCTCGAGCAGCTCGACTACGGGGCGCTGGGCGCCAATCGGGACTGGCAGCCGGTGGTGCTGGCCGCCCTGCCCGCCCACCTGCAGGGCGCGGCCAGCCTGGTGGTCGACGCCGGCAACGCCCTCGACGCCCTCGACTCGGGCACGCCGGCGTCCGACACCCTGCCCGACTGGAGCATCCTCGCCCCGCTGCCCGCCGCCACCCTCCTCGGCTACTACCACGCCGCCGGCGCCGCCACCGGTGTGCCGTGGTCGGTCCTGGCCGCCATCAACCTGATCGAGACCCGCCTGGGTCGGATCCACGGCGACAGCCCGGCCGGGGCCCAGGGGCCGATGCAGTTCATACCGACCACCTGGGCCATCTACGGCGAGGGGGGCAACATCGACTCTTCGGCCGACGCCATACCCGCCGCCGCCCGGCTGCTGGCGGCCGAGGGGGCGCCCGCCGACATGGCCGGCGCCGTCTACCACTACAACGCCAGCCACGACTACGTGACAGCGGTCCTCGACTACGCCGAGGTCATGGACGGCGACCCGAGGGCCTTCTCCGGCTTCTACCAGTGGCAGGTGTTCGTGACCACCCGCCACGGCGACCTGCTGCTCCCGGTCGGCTACCGGCCGGCCAGCTGAGCCGCGGGCAGGGACAAGGCCAGCCACCCCGGCCCCGCCCCGGCCCGGGGCCCCCGAGGCTGTCGGCACCGGCGGTACGCTGGCATGGTGTTCGAGCGCTTCACCGACCGGGCCCGGCGGGTGCTGGTGCTCGCCCAGCAAGAGGCCCGCCTTCTCGGGCACAACTTCATAGGCACCGAGCATCTCCTCCTCGGCCTCTTCGACGAGTCCGACGGGGTGGCGTCGCGGGCCCTGCGGGGCTTCGGGCTCACGGCCGACGACGTGCGGCACAGGGTGAGCCAGGCCGTCGGAGCGGCGTCGAGCTCCGCCGAGGACAGCGTTCCGTTCACGCCCAGGAGCAAGAAGGTCCTGGAGCTGTCGCTGCGCGAGGCGCTGGCCCTCGGCCACAACTACATCGGCACCGAGCACATGCTGCTCGGGCTGGTCCGGGAGGGCGAGGGAGTGGCCGCCCAGGTGCTGGTGGCCTCCGGGGCCGACCTGCCTGCGGTGCGCCGGGCCGTCCTCGACCTGCTGTCGGGGAGCGGCGTCGACACCACCGAGGGGTCCGCCGGCACGCCGCGCACCGCCGACCTCCCGCCGTCGGCTCCCCTGTCCGATCCCCCTCGCTGCCCCCGCTGCTCCGCCGGCCTGGCCGGCAGCGCCCGTCACCGGACTGTGACCGTGTCAGGTGGCGAGGGCGACCCCAGCGCCGAGCCGCTGGAGGTGACGGCCCTCTACTGCTCGGGCTGCGGGACGAGCCTCGGGATCCTGGCTCAGCCGTAGCGCTGGTCGCGCAGCGCCCCGAGGGCGGCGTCGCCGTGCTTGGCGAAGCGGAATTCGGAGCGGATCACCTCGACGACCACCCCGTCACCTCCGATCACGAAGGTCACCCGCCTGGTGGGCAGGGGGCCCAGCCGGCGCCTGGCCCCGTAGGCGCGCGCCACCACACCGCCGGCGTCGGAGAGGAGGGGGAAGTCGAAGCCCTGCTCCTCGGAGAACCTCCTCAATCTGGGCACCGGGTCCGGACTGATGCCCACCCGCTGGGCGCCGACGGCGGCGTACTGCGGCGCCAGGTCCCGGAAATGGCAGCCTTCCCTGGTACAGCCCGGTGTCATGGCCGCCGGGTAGAAGTAGACCACCACGGGCCCGGCCGCCACCATCTGGCCCAGCCGGCAGGTCCCTCCCCGGTCGTCGGGCAGCTCGAAGTCAGGCGCCCGGTCTCCCACGCCCGGCCTGCCTCCCACCCCCGGCCTGCCTACCACAGCCTGCCTCCCACGCCCGGCCCGCCTACCCTGCGCCCGGCGTCACGACCCACCGGCCGAGCCTACGGCTACCCGTGCCCTGCCGGGGGCATCGCCTCCGGTCCGCCCGCAGCTCGGTGGGGCCGGCGCCCATCATCGGGGGCCGGGAGCCGGGCCGAGTAGATGGAGTAGCCGTCGATCCACCGGACGATGGCGGTGGCGACCACGGTGGCGGCGACGATCGGGACCACGATCTCGAAGCCGCTGTGGGTCAGCTCGAGGACCAGGGCCACGCCGGTGAGAGGAGCCTGCATGGACGAACCGATCATGGCCGCCGCGCCGACCAGGGCGAAGGCCCCGAGGGGGGCGCCGGGCCACAGGTGGTCCCAGACCAGGCCCCCGAAGCCCCCGAGGACCGCCCCCGTGCTCATGAACGGGGTGAACAGCCCTCCCGACGCCCCCGACCCCAGGCACAGGGCGGTGACCACGGGCTTGAGGGCGAAGAGGGCCAGGAGCAGGATCAGGCTGCCGTGGCCGGCGAAGACGGCGCTGGCCATGTCCTTGCCGTTGCCGAACAGCTCGGGGTAAGCCAGGCCGACCAGGCCCAGGACGGCGAAGGCCCCGACGGGGGCGGCGATGGCCGGCCGCCCGGTCAGGCTGTGGTGGGAGACCCATCCGACCAGCCGGATGAGACCCGACGCCAGCAGGCCGACGGCAGCGCCGGCGGGAATGCTCCACACGAGCAGGGTGGCGCTGAAGCCGAAGGGGGCCACTCCCGGATAGGTGGCGTGGTTGGGCAGGTACATCCAGGCGGTGGCGGTGGCGACGCACGAGCAGGCCAGGGCGGGAAGGACCGTCGGCAGCGTCAGGGCGCCGACCAGGATCTCGGCGGTGAAAAGGGCCCCCCCGAGCGGCACGTTGTACACGGCGGCCAGGCCGGCTCCCCCTCCGCAGGCGACGAGCAGGCGGCGCTGAGCACTGGTCAGACCGAGCCAGTGGGCAGCCAGGTTGCCCGAGACGCCCCCGAGCAGCTTGGGGGCCGCCTCCCGGCCGATGGAGGCGCCCATGCCGATGACGATCTCGGAGATGACCGAGGTGCCCAGGCACCGCCGCCAGGACAGCCGGCCGTCGCCGTTCCACACGGCGTCGTCGAGGTCGGAGCTCTCACCCGGGGTCCGGGAGCGCAGCAGGTACCACGCCGGGCCACCGAAGGCTCCGGCGGCCAGGAGCACCACCACCCGGCGTAGGCCCGAGGACCGCTCGACGGCGGCCTGGAAGCCGCCGCGGTGGTAATCGAAGGCCAGGTGCTCGACGTTGAACAGGATCGCCATCATGGCCACGCCACCCAGGCCGGCGGCCACTCCCACGACGACCACGGCCAGCCAGAACCTGGGGTCGAGGCGGGCCTCGCCGTCGCCGGTGATGTTGGGCTGCTCCATGGCCCCCCGGCCCGAGGGGAGGCGGCGCTTCAGCAGGGGAGGGGGCACCCGGAGCCGCTCGTTGGCCGTGCTGGCCCTGGGATGGCGCACCCGACCGACCACTTCCCAAACCTAGGTCCCCGTGGTCCAGGAGCATTGTGGCCAGTCCACCTGGCGACCGTTCACCGCTTGACGATCAGGCGGATCCCGGCGGCGAAGGGGGCGACGGCCACCACCAGCAGCAGCACCCGAAACCACGTCGGGGCCCCACCCTGGCTGTGGTTGACCATGGCCCGGTAGAGCTGCTGGGCGGGGGCGTTGGGCAGCGCGGCCGGGCTGGACAGGACTCGGGGCAGGAACTCGCCGCCGATGAGGCCGGCCAGGGCGCACAGCGGGGCGGCCACCAGGGGACCGGTCACGGCCACGGCGACGACGGCGATCACCAGGGCCAGGAGGATCACCCCGGCGGCGTGGCCGCCGGACTGGTAGGCGAAGGAGGCCACCCCGACGACGCTGATGAGCATCGCCACCACGGCCCGCAGCCGCAGCGACCCCCGGGCGGCCAGGACCAGCAGGAAGGCGGCGATTCCCGGCACCAGGATGGCCAGGAGGAAGGTCAGGGCGGTGACCAGGCGCTGGGGGGCGCCGTGGCGGGCCACCGACCTGACCAGGCCGGAGCCACCGCTGGCCACCAGGCGCTGGGCGTCGTCGGCCAGCGACCGGGCCGCGCCGGCCAGGTACTTGACGTCCCCGATGGCGATGGCCACACCGACGACGGCCCCGATGACCAGCCAGATCCGACCTTTCATGCCAGCAGCTTCTGCATCAGGGCCACGTCGAGCCACCGACCAAACTTGCGCCCCACCTGCTGCTCGATCCCCACCGGCTTGAAGCCGCACGCCAGGTGGAGGGCGATGGAGGCCTCGTGGCCCCCCACGATGCGAGCCATGACGGCGTGGAAGCCGTGGAGCCCGGCCAGGTGGACCAGCTCCTCGAGCAGCAGGCGCCCCACGCCGCTGCCCCGGGCGCCGGCATGCACGTACACCGAGTCCTCCACGGTGGTGCGGTAGGCCGGCCGGTCCCGGTAGGCGGAGAGGGAGCCGAAGCCGGCGACCCAGCCGCCGGCGTCCACCGCTACCACCGCCGGATGGGCGCCCCCGTGGGCCTCCAGCCAGGCCAGCTGGTCATCGAGGGTGCGCGGCACCATGTCGAAGGTGACCGTGGAGCCGGTCACCTCGGCGTTGTAGATGCCACGGATGTCGTCGGCGTCGGCAGCCGTCGCCAGGCGCACCATCATCGGGCGCAGGATAGGCCCGGCACACCGGCGGCGCCGGCCTGTCCCAGGCACACCGGGTCGAAGTTCGCACGACGGGGTCGAAGTTCGCACGACGGGGTCGAAGTTCGCACGACGGGGTCGAAGTTCGCACGACGGGGTCGAAGTTCGCACGACGGGGTCGAAGTTCTCACTCGGGGTTGAAGTACGCACTCGGGGTTGAAGTACGCACTCGGGGTTGAAGTACGCTGGGGGCTTCGCCCCCTTAGCTCAGACGGCAGAGCGCATCCATGGTAAGGATGAGGTCGTCGGTTCGATTCCGACAGGGGGCTCGGCGGCGTAGCTCAGTCGGTTAGAGCACTCGGCTCATAATCGAGTTGTCGTTGGTTCGAGTCCAACCGCCGCTACCCAGTGCAGTTGCCCCCCAGCAGCCGACGATCCAAGGAGCCCACCGGTGGCCAAGAACGAGAAGCGGGTGAAGGTCACGCTGGCCTGCGACACCTGCAAGCGTCGCAACTATATCACCATGAAAAACAAGCAGAACGACCGTGAGCGCATCGAAATGAAGAAGTACTGCCGTTGGGACCGGGCCCACACCACCCACAAGGAGACGCGGTAGCCCCCTTGACCGGATCGGACGTTGCCCACCTGGATCAACCTGAGCCGGACCTCGCCGGCCTGGTGGCGGCCGCCCGGCGGGGGGACGGCGACGCCTTCGACCAGGTGGTCCGCCGCACCTACGCCGACACCTACACGCTGGCCTTTCGCCTCACCGGCGACGAGGACGACGCCCGCGACGTGGTCCAGGACGCCTACCTCCGGGCCTACCGGGGTCTGCGGCGGTTCCGGGGCGAGGCCCGCTTCAGCACCTGGATGTACCGGATAACAGCCAACTGCGCCTCCAGCCTGCTCACCACCCGTTCCCGCCAGCGCCACGAGCTCCTCGGCGACGATCACCCGGTGGCCGACACCCGCGTCGAGCACGACCCCGAGGCGCAGGTCACCGCCGGCGAGGAGCGGGCCATGGTCGCCGCCGCCCTGGCCGGCCTGCCGTGGCGACTGCGCCAGGTGGTTGTCCTGCGAGACATCTACGACCTGCCCCACGCCGCCATCGCCCAGGAGCTGGGCATCAGCGAGGCGGCGGCCAAGGTGAGGCTGCACCGGGCCCGTCGCCGCCTGCGCGAGCACCTCGAGGCGTCCCCGCCTGCCCGCCTGGTGCCGGCGCCCGCCGGTCGTACCGGGCCAGGCCGCGAGCCCGAGGAAGCCGGCGCCGACGGGACCGAGGAGGCAGACTGTGCCCGGGCCAGCTAGCGCCGTGGCCAGCCGGCTGAGCCCGGTCGCCGTCGCCGCTCGGACCGGCTGCGAGGACGTGGCTGACCAGCTGGCCGGGATCAACGACGGCACCGCCCAGCCGGGTCCCCGGGCCGCCGCCCACCTCAAGGCATGCCTGCGCTGCCAGGCCGAGCTGGTCCGCTACCGCCGGCTGGGGCGGGTGCTGGCCTCACTGCGCAACGACGTGGTCGAGCCTGCCCCTGGCTCCCTCGCCTCCCTCCTGGCCACCCTGCAAGCGGCCGGCCAGGCTCGGGCCGTCCACTCGCTGCTGTCTGGTCGCCGCGGGGCCTACCTGGGCGGGGCGTTGCTGGCCACCGCGGCCAGCGCGGCGGGCGCCGTGCTGTGGGCCACCCGCCGGCGCGTCGGCTTCGCCTCCCCCTAGATCGTGGTGCCCACCTCGGCGACGCTGGAACCCTGCCGGCCGGCTCGGGGGGCGCCGGTGCTACTGTGAGAGGGCAACAAGCCCCCGATCCCCATGAAGGGCAGTAGCTCAATTTGGCAGAGCACCGGTCTCCAAAACCGGCGGTTGGGGGTTCGAGTCCCTCCTGCCCTGCACCCAGGTCTGCCGTTGGAAGGTCACCCAAGTGAGCATTAACCGCCAGTTCGGCGCCGAGGAAGGCGCCTCCCACGAGAGCCTCGCCGGCGCCCCGCCCCTCGAGTTGCCGCCGCGGCGCGAGGGCCGCGCCCCGACGGGCATCGGTGGTGCCCCTGGGGGCCGGGCCACACCCAGGCAGTTCCTCCACGAGGTCAACGTCGAGATGCGCAAGGTGGCCTGGCCCACCCGGGCCTCGACCGTCAACTACTCGACGGTGGTCTTCGTCACCCTGGCCATCCTCATGGCCCTGATCTTCGTGGTCGACCTGGGATTCTCCAAGCTGGCCATCTTCCTCTTCAAGTAGCCCATGTCCGCCAGCATCCCGTCGGAACCGGGCCCTGTCGAGGAGGACGGTGCCGAGTCGGCCGCCGAGGACAGGGCCGCCGAGGACCCTGCGCCCGGTCCCACCGACGAGTACCGCGACACCCTGAGCCCCTACGACCGGCCCGGCCGGTGGTACGTCGTACACACGTACTCGGGCTACGAAAACAAGGTGAAGTCCAACCTTCAGAGCCGGGTCGTGTCGATGAACATGGAGGAGCGCATCTTCGAGGTGGTCATCCCCGTCGAGGAGGTCGTCGAGTTCAAGAACGGCAAGAAGCAGGTCGTCTCGAAGAAGGTCTTCCCCGGCTACCTCATGACCCGCATGGAGCTCGACGACGACTCCTGGTACGTGGTGCGCAACACCCCCGGCGTCACCGGCTTCGTCGGCCTCGGCCCCCGGCCCACCTCCTTGTCGCGCCAGGAGGTCGAGAGCATCCTCCAGGTCAAGGGCGACGGCGAGGGTGGCAAGTCGCCGACCAAGAGCCGGCCCCGCCTCGAGTACGACGTGGGGGAGTCGGTCAGGGTCAAGGAGGGCCCGTTCGCCGACTTCAGCGGGACCATCTCGGAGATCAACGAGGACCAGCTCAAGCTCAAGGTGCTGGTCAACATCTTCGGCCGGGAGACGCCCGTCGAGTTCGACTTCGCCCAGGTCGCCAAGCTGTAGGGCGGCCCGAGGGGAGGATCGTCGACCATGCGGCCGAAGGCAACGCCCTCGAAGTCACGACAGCGTTGGGCAGTGGCGTTCTCTCCACCACCAGCACCTGGTAGTTGCACGATGCACGAACCTCGTGTTCTGTCGGGTCATTGGTGCTCACACGACACGCACCTTCGTCTATCTGGTGGCCGTCGGTACTGGTCGAGGCGCCAACCCTCCCGCTCCAGGATCTGGATCACCTCCCGCACCTTCACCTACCCGAGGCTAGGGACGACCTGTGACCATGTCGGTTCGACAAGAACCTTGGCGTCATCCGATTCCCGGTCCCTTCGGCCACCCAGACCGTTCACACCTGTTCCGAGCCAAGCGGCCGCCTCCAGGCGGCCGTGCGGAGCGACGCCGGAGGCGGCGGTAAACCAACTGCTTCACAACGATGCGAGCGTGCTCCTTACCGGCGTATCCGCGGTTGCGACAGCGCCGAACACTGCCGACTCGGTGCTGATGGCCATCGTCCCAGTCCCAACGGGGAGGGGCCAGGGAGTTGGTCAAAGTAGTAGGGCTGTAGTTACGAGCGTGTAGGGCAGGGCTGGGACAGAGCAGGTCGGGGATCGCAAGCCAGGGCGGGGGTCGACGGGGGTCGACGGGGGTCGATGGCGTCTTGAGGTCGCCGACGCTGCGCTGGTCTGCTCGGTTTGGCGCTGGTCTGGCGCGCCGAGACAGAGCGCTGGGCCTGTAGTTCCAGAGCCTCCTGCTGTTGGGGAGAGGCTGGGTTATAGACCGAGGAGGTTGAACGCGAGCGCGGGCCGCCGGGATATCGAGCGCAGGGTTTTGGCGATGTTGGTTGCGCCGGCGAGGCGCAGGACGCTGACAGCGAGGTTGCGCATGGTCGCGAGCGCCCGAGGCGCAGAGGCGGAGCGGACCTTGGAGGCGTCCTCACGCATGGTCGCGTCGCGCACCCAGTGCAGGCCGTTCTCGATGCCCCAGTGCTCCCGGCTGGCGGCGAGCAGGCGGGGCGGGCCGACGGTGGCGGAGGTGACCGCCCAGGCGGTCTCTCTCCAGCGTGGCTCCTTTGTCCTCGCATCGTCGACCTCCCGATCGATGCGGACAACAGCCCGTACATGAGGGAACTCGACAAGGCCGCAAGGGGTGGACGCGACATGGATCGTGCGGGTCTCGATGCGCCCGTGACCCTTGCCGGTCTCGGTGCAGGAGGGGGCGAAGCGGTCGGCGCTCAGGCAGACGACCTCGTTGTAGAGGCTCGG
>JBOGGP010000078.1:0-10020 GCA_050744105.1 Acidimicrobiales bacterium | reverse complement strand
GTGGCCGACCTGCACCGGGCCCTGCTCGCCTCGCCGGCGGGCGGGCCGCGCCGGCCGGGGTGGCGCCGCCGGCGCCAGCTGGCCCTGGTGACCCCGTGGCCACCCCAGCGCAGCGGCGTGGCCGGCTACAGCGCCCGCCTGGTGGAGGCGCTGCGGCGGCGGATCGACGTGGAGGTCGACGTCTTCGTCGACGGCGACGACCCCGGCGCCGGCCTTCCCGCCGGGTCGCTGCGCCGGGTCGGCCAGGCCCGGGGAGGCTACGACGCCGTGGTGGTGAGCCTCGGGAACAGCGAGTTCCACGCCGGCGCCCTGGGCCTGCTGCGGGGGGGCCTGCGGGCCCTGGTGGTGGCCCACGACGTCCGCCTCACCGGCCTGTACCGCCACGCGGTGAGCCGGGGAGCGGTGCCCGAGGGCTTCGTCGCCGCCCTGCGCGCCATGTACCCGGACTTCGCCGACCACGTGGGGGCCGCCGTCGAGGACGGGTGGCTCCCCCCCGAGGCGGCCGAGCGAGCCGGGGTGCTCATGGCCCGGGAGGCCATCGGCCTGTCCTGGCGGTTCCTCGCCACCTCGGAGCACGCCGCCGGCCTGGCCCGCCTCGACGCCGCCCCCGGGCAGGCGGCCAAGGTCGGGGTGCTGCCCTACGCCTACCCTCCGGTGACGACCCGGGCGGCGGCCGACGAGGACGCCGGCCTGGTGACCAGCTTCGGCCTGGTCGACCCGGCCAAGTGCCCCGAGGTGGCGGTGCAGGCCCTGGCCATCCTGGCCCCGGGGCGGCCCCAAGCCCGCCTGGTCTTCGTGGGCCCGGCCGCCGACAGCGAGCGCCGCCGCCTCGGCGCCCTGGCCGCCGGCGCCGGGGTGGGCGACCGGGTGTCCTTCACCGGCCACGTCAGCGACGCCGATTACGAAGGTTGGCTGCGCCGCAGCACCGTGGCCGTGCAGCTACGCCGCAGCACCAACGGGGAGGCGTCGGCCGCCGTCGGCGACTGCCTGGCCCAGGGTATAGCGACCGTGGTCACCGAGATCGGGCCCCAGCGAGAGCTGCCTGCGGCTGTCAGCAAGGTCCCCGCCGGAGTAACCCCCGCCGGCCTGGCCGAGGCCGTCGCCGGGCTGCTCGACGACACCGGGCGACGCCGGGCGGTGGGGATGGCGGCCCAGGCCTGGGCCGGCGCCCGGGGCTTCGACGCCGCTGCCCAGGCGCTGATGGCCGTCGTGGAGGCGGGCTCCGCCGCCGGCCCGGGGCGGTGTGGCCGGTGGTGACGACCTCGGTGGTGGTGCTGTGCCACCGCCCCGGGCCGTGGCTGGCCCCGTGCCTGGAGTCGGTGACCGCCCAGGCCGACGAGGTGGTCCTGGTCGACAACGCCTCGCCGTCGGGCCGAGCCTCGGCCGTGGGCGTCACCGCCGGAGCTCACGTGGTGCGCTCCGAGGTCAACCGGGGCTTTGCCGGCGGGGTCAACCTGGGCCTGCGCCACGCCCGGGGCGAGGTGGTGGCCCTCCTCAACGACGACGCCGTCGCCGGAGAGGGATGGCTGGCGGCAGCGGCCGCCGCCCTGGAGGACCAGACCGTGGCCGCCGTCACCCCCAAGGTCCGCCTGGCCGGGTGGTGGCGGGAGGTGGTCCTCGACGACCCCGCCTGGCACGCCCCCGGCGACGCCCGCCCCCTCGGCCGGCGCCTGAGCGCGGTCACCGTGGCCGGCCACGACGTGCTGGCCGGCCTGGCCGGCGCCGGCGTCCACCGGCTCGAGACCGGTCCCGGGCCGCCGCCCTCGCGCTGGCGCTGGACCACCGGGCCCGATGCCTGGTACGTCCCGCTGTCTGACCCGGCCGAAGCCGACCAGATCCTGATCGACGGCTCTGCCCCGCCCGATGCCCCGGTATGCCGCCTGGTCAACAACGTGGGGTCCTTTCTCCGCCTCGACGCCTACCTCGGCGATCATGGTCTCGAGGCCCCCGACGACGGGCGCTTCGACGCCCCCGCCGAGCGCTTCGCCGCCAGTGGCACCGCCATGGTCGCCCGGGCCGCCACCTTCGCCCGGGTGGGCGGGATGGCCGAGGCGTTCTTCGCCTACTACGAGGACAGCGACTGGAGCTGGAGGGCCCGCCTGGCTGGCCTGCGGCTGGTCTACGATCCGAGCGCCGCCGTCGAGCACCGCCGGTCGGCCACCAGCGGGGGCGGCACCGAGGCCTGGGTGCGCCGTCTCGGCGAGCGCAACCGGATCCTCACCGCCATCCGCAACGCCCCGCCCGCCGTCGCCGCCTCCCTGGTCGCCCGGCGGGTCTGGGAGGGCCCGGACCAGGGCATCCGCCGGGCCCTGCTCGCCCGCCTGCCCTGGGCGGCGGCCAGCCGGGCTCGCCTGGCCCGGGGCTGGACCGAGCGCCCCGAGGACGTGTGGGACCGCTGGGCCGGTGCCGACCTGTCCTGGGACGCCGCCCCGTGCCGGGCCGGAGCGGGGGGTCGGGGGTCGGGGGGGTCGGGGGGGTCGGGGGGGTCGGGGGGGTCGGGGGGGTCCGGGGGGTCGGGGGGGTAGCTGGTAGCGTCGGCAGGTGGACAGCGCCGACGAGCTGGTCGAGGCCATCCGCCGGCGCCTGGAGCAACGCCAGGACCGCCCTTCCCCACCCGGCGCCCCTGGTGGTCCCGACGCTCCCGTCGAGCTGCAGGAAGAGGTGGTGCAGCGCGCCCTGGAGCGCTTGGCCGGGTCGGCCCGCTTCGACCCGGGTCGCATCTCCAGCGCGTCGCGCTCGCCCGCCGGCCGCCTGGTCCACCGCCTGGCCGGCCGGGTGGTCAGCCGCCAGACGGCGGGGATACTCGGCCAGGTCCAGGATTTCGCCGACGCCTGCCGGGCTGCCCTGGAGCTGGTGGCTCGCCGCCCGGACCCGGCCGGGGTTCACTCCCATCCCCTCCTCGCCGCCCAGGTCGACGCCGCCCTGGACCGCCTGGTCAGCCAGCAGATGGGATGGCCCGCCCCGGGCCAGACCGGCGGCCGCCGCGGGGGGGCGGACCGAGGCCCCGACGAGGGCACGGGCCGAGCTGCGAGCGGGGGTCCGAGCGGGGGTCCTGACCGGGGTCCGAGCGGGGGTCCTGACCGGGGTCCGAGCGGGGGTCTTGACCGGGGTCCGAGCGGGGGTCTGAGCGGGGGTCTGAGCGGGGGTCTGAGCGAGCTGGTCGACGGTCCCCGGCAGGAGGCGGTGGCCCGGCGGGCGGCCCTGGTGGGCCTCCTCCCGGCGCCGGTGCTCGACGTGGCCGCCGGTCGGGGTGACCTGCTCGACGCGCTGGCGCAGGCCGGCGTGGCCGCCCGGGGCGCCGAGGCCGACCCGTACCTGGTGGCCCAGGCGGTGGCCGCCGGCCTGGCCGTGGTGAGGTCCGGGCCGATGGTGAGCCTGGGCCAGGCCGGCGACGCCAGCGTGGGAGCGGTGGCCGCCCTGGGCGTCGTCGAGCGCCTGGGCAGCGCCGGCGCCGCCGACCTGGTCGGCCTGGCCGCCGCCAAGATTCGGCCCGGAGGGCGGCTGGTCATCGAGAGCGTCGACCCGGCCGGCCCGGCGGTGTGGTCCGATCCCCGCACCGTCCGACCCCAGGATCCGGGCTGGCTGGCCTGGGTGTGCGGCCAGGACGGCTTCGGCCCCATCGCCCTCGAGCGGCAGGCCGAAGGGTTCCCCGGCGCCCGGCCTGGTCACTACCTCCTGGTGGCCACCGCCCGCTCCTGAGACCGGGCCCCCGCCACCCGGGCCTTCACTGGACCGTCCAGGCCACCGCGCCCTCGTCCACGAAGTGGATGGGCCTTACCTCGCCCGAGCCCAGCCCGGCCAGCGCTACGGCCAGGCGAGGCCGCTCCGTCGGCTCGACCAGGAACATGATGTGGCCGCCCCCTCCCGCCCCCGACACCTTCCCGGCCAGGGCCCCGCCGGCCCTGGCCACGGCGAAGACCTCCTCGATGGGGCCCGTCGAGACGCCGTCGGCGATCCGCTTCTTGGCCTCCCAGCCCCGGCCGAGCATCCCGGCCACGGCGTGCAGGTCCCCGGCAAGGAGCGCCTCCTTCATGCCGAGCGCCTCGGCCCGCAACGCGTGGGTGGCCTCCAGCCGGTCCTGGTCCCCATTGTCGATGTGGGCCACCTGCTCGGCGATGATGTCGGCAGACGACCGTGACGCCCCGGTGTGGAACACCACCAGGGACGCCTCGAGCTCCTGGACGACGGCCGCCTTCAGACGCAGCGGATTGACGATGATGCGCTCGTGGGCCCAGAACTCCATGAGGTTGAACCCGCCGAAGGTGGCCGCGTACTGGTCCTGGCGGCCGCCTTTCAGGCCGCAGTCGCCACGCTCGATGTCGTAGGCCAGCCGGGCCACGTCGTAGTCCCCGAGGGGGAGCGAGAAGTACTCCCGGAAGGCCTCGACCACCGCCACCACCACCGCCGACGACGACCCCAGGCCTGACCCTGCGGGTGCGTCGGACATGGTGGTGATGGTGAGGGCCGGCGAGCCGATCGAATAGTCCTGGCACATCCGCCGGTAGACGGCGGCATGCAGGGGCAGGGCGGTCCCGGCCTCCGGGCTCCCCGCGCCGGCGTCGAGCTCTTCGAAGGTGTCGACGTCGGGCGCGGCCAGCACCACGCGGTCGTCGTCGCGTTCCTCCAGCGTGGCGTAGCAGTAGCGGTCGACGGTGGCATTGAGCACCACGCCCCCGTACAGGTCGCAGTAGGGCGACACGTCGGTTCCCCCGCCGGCCAGGCCGAGGCGCAGCGGCGCCCGGGCGCGCACCTTGGCGGGCCGGCCGGCGCCAGGCCCGGGAGGCTGGGCCACGCCGGCGGCGGTCACGGTCCGGGGAGGCACGCCCGGCCAGGGTAGTAGCGTCGGGCCGTGGCACCCGCCGGCGCCGTGGCACCCGCCGGCGCCGTGGCACCCGCCGGCGCCGTGCCACCCGCCGGCGCCGTGCCACCCGCCGGCGCCGTGCCACCCGCCGGCGCCGTGGCGGGTCGGTCGCGGCTGCTGTTCGTGGTCCAGCGCTACGGCCCCGAGGTGGCGGGAGGTGCCGAGACCCACTGCCGGGAGTTCGCCACCCGCCTAGGCAGGCGGGGCCACGACGTGGAGGTGCTGACCAGCCGGGCCATCAGTGCCTCGGACTGGGCGGACGCCTACCCGGCCGGCACCACCGTCGTCGACGGGGTCAGGGTGCATCGCCTGGGCGTGGAGCGCCACAGGGATGCCGCCACCTTCGACCGCTTCACCCGCCGGTCCATCTGGGCCCGACCCCCGCCGGCGCTGTCGGTCCAGGAACGGTGGCTGGCCGCCCAGGGGCCCGCCCTCCCCGGCCTGGTCCCCTGGCTGGAGGATGAGATCGGTGGCTTCGACCGGGCCATCTTCTTCACCTACCTGTACTCGACCACCTGGGCCGGCCTGCCGGCGGTGGCGGCCCGGCTGCCCACCATCCTGCACGCCACCGCCCACGACGAGCCCTACTTCTGGCTGCCCGCCTTCGACACCGTTCTGCGCCTGCCGTCGGCCTACGCCTGGACGTCGCCCGAGGAGCGGGACCTCCTGGCCCGCCGCCTGCGCGCCGACCGTCCCGGCCTGGTGATCGGCGACGGGGTCAAGGACGGCCTGGGCGGCGACGGCCGGGCCCTGCGCCGGGCCTTCCCCCAGCTGGGGCCCCGCCCCTACCTGGTCTGCGTGGGGCGGATAAGCGGGGGAAAGGGGACCTTCCAGCTACTCGACTACTTCGACCGCTACAAGCGCAGCCGGGGTGGCGAGCTGGCCCTGGTGCTGGTAGGGGAAGGCGACGGCACCGTCGTCTCGGGCGCCGACGTGGTCGTCACCGGATTCGTGGACGATGGGCTCCTGGCCGACGCCGTGGCCGGGTCGTTGGCCTTGGTGAACCCGTCGTTCTACGAGTCGTTCTCCGCCGTGCTCTGCGAGGCATGGGCGCTCGGGCGACCGGCTCTGGTCCAGGGGTCCACCGAGGTCCTGGCCGGGCTGGCCCGTCGCAGCGGGGGCGGGATCGCCTACGGCGGCTACGAGGAGTGGGAATCCGCCGTCGACCTCCTGGTCGCCCGCCCCGACGTGGCCAGCCAGCTCGGCCACGCCGGCCGGCGCCACGTCGAGGCTGTCTACAACTGGCCCGCCGTGCTCCACCGCTACGAGACCCTGCTCGCCCTGGCCGGCCACAGCTTCGCCGAACGGGCCGGACACATCAGCTGGATCCGGCCCGGTAGCGTGCCGGCGTGACGGAGGACCTGGCCGGCGCCGGGATCAGCGAGGGCCCCTCGTTCGCCAGAGCGGAGCTGGCCAAGCTGGGCACCGCCCTCACCAAGCTGTCGGACGACCCCTACCCGGGGTTGCTCACCCGGGTGGCCGAGTGCGTGGTGGGCTCGCTGAGGGCAGGAGGTCGGGTCCTGCTGTGCGGCAACGGTGGCTCGGCGGCCGATGCCCAGCACCTCGCCGCCGAGCTGGTGGGGCGGCAAAACTACGACCGCCCCCCCACCGCCGGCCTGGCCCTCACCGTCGACACCTCGGCTCTCACCGCGCTGGCCAACGACTACGGGTTCGAGTCGGTCTTCGCCCGCCAGGTGGACGCCCTCGGCCGTCCCGGCGACGTCCTCATCGGCATCTCCACCTCCGGCCGCTCGGCCAACGTGGTCGCCGCCCTGGCGGCGGCGACGGCCGGCGGGCTGCGTACCGTGGCCTTCACCGGCGCCGCTCCCCGCGACATGGCCGGCGCCGAAGTGGTCCTGGCCGTGCCCGCCACCGAGACGTCCAAGATCCAAGAGCTCCACATAACGTGCGGCCACATCGTCTTCGCCCTGGTCGAGCGGTCCCTACATCCCCCGGGGATGGCGGGCCAGCGCGGGCCGGGCCCGGCCACAGACCGCTCGGACCACGGACATTTCCGCTGACGGGGCGGGCGGGGCGGGCGGGGCGGGCGGGGCGGGCGGTGGTCCACTGGTCGTCCACCACTCCGCTTCGGCCCCGCCGGCGGGCCACGGCGGCGTGTTCGTCGACCGGGACGGGGTGATCGTCGAGCACCGCCGGGAATACGTGAGGACCTGGTCGGACGTCCGGTTCCTGCCCGGCGCCCTCGCCGCCCTGGCCCGCCTGGGCGCCGACAGGCCGGTCGTGATCGTGAGCAATCAGTCCCTGGTCGGCCGCGGGATGCTGGGACCGGCGGCGATCCTCCAGCTGCACTGCCGGATCGTCGAGGTCGTCGTGGCCTCCGGGGCCGTCGTCACTGCCTCCTACATCTGCCCGCATGCCCCGGTCCAGGACTGTGGGTGCCGCAAGCCGCGCCCGGGCTTGCTGGTGACCGCCGCCGGCGACCTCGGCCTCAGCCTCCCGTCGTCGTGGATGGTGGGCGACTCGATGTCCGACCTGGACGCCGGCCTGGCCGCTGGCGCCCGACCGGTGCTGGTCTCCACCGGGCGGGGGCGCAGGCAGGAAGCCCTCCTCGGAGCCACCGGCGCCCGCTGCCCGGTGGTGGCCGACCTGGCGGCGGCGGCGGACCTGATCCTCGCCGGCGCCTAGCGCCCGTACAGAGACGTGGCGGCGGCGTTGCCGGCGATGCCTTCGACGACAAGACGGTCCTTCGACCAGGCAGGCGCCAGCGTGCCAGCTCGCCGGCGCGTGCCCCCAGCCAGGACACCCTTGGGACGTGGGACCTCACCGGGCCGTGCCCGACACAAATGCGCGGTACCTTCCGCCCATCGCGTGGGACCGCGCATTTGTGTCGCTATACGGCATACAAATGCGCGGTACCCTACCCGACAGAAAAAGTGACGCGCATTTGTGTGGGCCTGCCGGCGTGGTCGGGCCCGCCGGGTCGCCGACCCACGGCCGGGGCGTGGCCGTGCGCCGGGCTCGCCGGTCAGGCTCGGGGTCTTATCAGTGCCATCCCCCGCCGCCTCGCACCCACCAGCCAGGCCCTCACCGTGGGGGCCGCCGGCCCGAGCACGGCCCGGGCGGCGACGCTCATCGCCTGGCGGGGACGCTCCCGGGCCAGGACCTCGGGAGGGCCCCACAGGGTGACGCCGCCCAACCCGGGGGCGGGCGCCCCGCCCCGCCCGCCCGCCGGCACCGCCCGGATGGCCGGGGCCTCGACGCCGGCCAGGCCGGCGGGCACGCCCAGCCGGCGGGTGAGCTCGCCCGCCCCTCGGGCACCGGCCCCCACCTGGACCTGGTGGACCGGCGGCCAGAGGGGCCTCAGCACCCGGGCGGGGACCTCGAGGTCACCTGTCACCACCATCGTCACCGCCTCGAAGCGATCCAGAGCCTTCACCAGGCCGGCGACGGTCCGTCGCTGCAGCCAGGCCAGGACGGCCGGTTCCAGGCGGCGGGCCGGCCCATGCTCGCCCCCGGTGGGCACGGGCAGGCCGGCCTCGGCACACAGCACGAGGCGGGTGGCGCCGCTCTGGCGGCGGAGCCGGTCCAGGCGAAGCCCGGCCACTGGCCCCGAGATCCGGGCGTGGAGGTGGGCGGCGCCCTGACGGGGGGCGGCCACGACGACCCGCTCGCCTCCGGCATATGCGGTGCGTACAGCCCCGAGGGTGGCCGCCGCCGCCGGGCCGGTCACCGGCGGGTAGCTGCCGACCACCAGCACCGGCGGGCGTCCGGGGCGCTGGCCGGCAGCCGCGTCTGCCCGCCGGGGACCCCTGGACGGGAGCGACTCGAGGTCTTCCTCCATGCGGTCCAGGACTGCCGGCCAGGTGTAGTTGTCGAGCACGTAGCGACGGCCCCGCTCGGCCATTGCCGCCGCTCCCGCCGGATCCTGCACCAGCCGGCGCATGCCATCGGCCAGGTCGGCGTGGTCGCCGTAGACCAGCCCCCCGCCGCAGCGCTCGAGGTGCCAACCCACCACCTCGCTGCCCTTGACGGCCAGCACCGGGGTCGCCGCCAGCCATGACTCCATGATCGAGCGGCTGAAGCTCTCCATCCGGCTGGGCTGGACGTATGCGGTAGCCGCGGCGAAGGCGTTCCCGAGCTCGGCTTGGTCGAGGAGGCCGACGTCGATGATGCGGCCGTGGACGGTGCTGGCGGCGGAGTCGGGAAGGCTCACGGCGCCGACGCCGGCCGTGACCAGGTCTAGCTCGACGTCGCCGGCAGCCACCGCCCGGGCGAAGGTGTCGAGGAGCTGTGGCCATCCCTTGTCCAGCTCCCGCCGGCCGGCGTAGAGGACGAACGGCCGGCTGATCCCGTGCCGGGCCCGGAAGCCGTGGGGGTCGTAGCCGTCCGGGGGCACCACTCCGGCCCCGACGACCCGGTGGCGGGCGGCCACGGGGCCCAGGCGGTGGGCCAGGCGGTGCTCGGGATCGGAGAGAAACCACACCTGGGCCGGCGAAGCCAGCACCGGGCGGACCACATCGAGGCGGGCGTAGGTCTCGTCGTGCAGGCAGGGGATGACGACGGCCCGGTCGGAAACCACCGGGAGGCACACGGTTGCCGTCCAGAACAGGTAGGGGGCGAAGACCACGGCGTCGTAGTCGGCCCCGGCCCGCAGCAGGTGGTGGAACAGGCCGGGCGAGCGGAAGGCCAGGCTCTGCCAGCTGACCTGATCGTCGATGGCCGGCACCTGGCCCCGCTCGATCTGGCGCTGGGCCCGCAGGCCGGCCCGGGTCCCGTCGTGGACCATCTCGAAGCGCCGGACCACGAGCCCCTCCTCACGGGTCTCCCCGGCGGGGAGGTCGTTGGCCCAGGTTGTGTGGTCGACGGCGCAACTGGTGAGCACCTCGACATCCCATCCCCGCCCGGACAGACCCACCGCCGCCTCCCGGCACACCGCCTCGGCGCCGCCGACCACTCCCGGCCCAAAGCGGGGCGGGACGAAGGCGATCCGGCCCCTCGCCGCCGGCGCCACGGGCCCCTCGGTCACGGGCCCCTCGGTCACGGGCCCCTCGGTCACGGGCCCCTCGGTCACGGGCCCCTCGGTCACACGCCCCTCGGTCACACGCCAAGGCCGCGGTGGAGGCAGTCGAGCAGCTGGGCCGAGGTGCGCGCCAGGCAGAAGTCCGCGGCCCGGGCCCGGCCGGCGTCCACCAGGGCCC
>JBOGGP010000077.1:0-10200 GCA_050744105.1 Acidimicrobiales bacterium | reverse complement strand
GGGTGGCGCTGGTGGTGGTTGCCCTGGTGGTGGCGCTGGGAGCCGCCGGCGCCGGGCTGCGGGCCCTGGTGCCGGCGCCCGAGCACCGGGTGCCGTCGCTGGCCGGTGACACCCGGGCCCAGGCCGGGGCGCGTCTCGGCCGGCTCCACCTGCGCCTGGTGGTCGGGCCCAGCCGCTACGACCAGGGTGTGCCGGCCGGCCAGGTCGTGTACCAGGCGCCGGCCGGCGGCCTGGCGCGGGAGGGCCAGGCGGTGACCGTGGCGCTCTCCAAGGGGCCGCCGCCGGTGGTGGTGCCCGACCTGACCCATCTCGACCAGGCCCACGCCTCGGCCGCCCTGGCCGCCGCCCACCTGGTGCTCGGCACGGTGACGACCCAGGCCAGCACGTCGGTCCCCGAGGGCCAGGTGGTCAACTGGTCGTACCAGGGGGCGACCCTGGCCCAGGGCACGGCCGTCGACGTCGTCGTCTCGTCGGGCCTGCCCGTCGTCGCCGTGCCCACCCTGGTGGGCACCGCCCAGGCCTCCTTCGCCGGCGCCCAGAGCGCCCTCATGGCCGCCAGCCTGGTCGCCACCGAGTCGCAGGACTACAGCGACTCGGTGCCCGCCGGGGCCGTCATCGGGACCCAGCCGGGCCCGGACACGCCGGTGCGGCTCCGGACCAGCGTCGACGTGGTCGTCTCCAAGGGCCCGCACCTGGTGACCCTGCCCAACCTGAGCGGCATGAGCGTCACGGCCGCCACCCAGCGGCTGCAGGCCGGCGGGGTCGGCGTCAGCGGCGTCTCCGGCAACCCTACGGCGCCGGTGACCGGGACCAGCCCGCCGTCGGGCACCTCGGTCCACTACGGCAGCTCGGTGCAGCTCGTCACCGGCTGAGGGCGCCCTGGTCCATTGGTCCATCTGGGCCGTTGCCGCTCTCACATGTGGTTCACATGTCCCGAGGGGATGAATGGTACCGGCCGGCACTGCCTGGAGAGACCTGCCTGGAGAGACCTGGATGCGAGTGCTGGTGGTCGAGGACGAGGTCCGCATGGCAGCACTGCTCAAGCGCGGGCTGGAGGCCGACGGCTACGCGGTCGACGTCACCAACGACGGGACAGACGGCTTGTGGATGGCCAGCGAGCACGACTACGACGCCATCGTCCTCGACGCCATGCTTCCCGGTCGGGACGGGTTCGCGGTCTGCGCCCAGCTGCGATCCCGCTCGCGCTGGGCGCCGGTGCTGATGCTCACCGCCCGCGACGGCGTGACAGACCGCATCCGGGGCCTGGACGCGGGCGCCGACGACTACCTGACCAAGCCGTTCGCCTTCGGCGAGCTGACCGCCCGCCTGCGGGCGCTGGTGCGCAGGGGGACGGTCGAGCGACCGACGGTCCTGCAGGTCGGGGACCTGGTCCTGGACCCGGCCGGCCGGGTGGTGACGCGGGCCGGCGAGGCGGTGGAGCTGACGGCGAAGGAGATGTCGATCCTGGAGATGCTGATGCGCCACCCGGGCCAGGTGCTGTCCAGGACGAGGATCCTCGACCACGTCTGGGACTTCGCCTACGACCCGAACAGCAACGTGGTGGACCAGTACATCGCCTACCTGCGCCGGAAGCTGGACAAGCCATGGGGCCGCAACGACATCGAGACGGTCCGGGGGGCGGGCTACCGGCTCCGCTCGCCCGGCTCGGCGTGAGGCGGGCCGGCCCGTGGCCCCGCAGCCTGCGGGCGCGGCTGGTGACGATCTACACGGCGGCGGCGGTCGTGCTCGGCGCGGGCGGCGTCGTGGCCTTCAGCGGCTTGCTCCACCGGGCGGTGGTGGCGTCGGTCGACGCCACGCTGCAGTCGAGGGCCACTGCCCTGGCCAGCCAGCTGGTCAGCACCGGGCCGCCCGTGCTGGCCCCGCCGGCGGGCGGGTCCCCGGCGGCGTCGAGCCCCGGCGGCGACTCCGGAGCCCAGGACGGCCCCGGGTCTCACCTGGGGGTGGCGACGCTCGACTCCTTCTCGGCCGCCTACCGGCCCGACGGCCGCCTGGCCGGGATCCAGCCGGCCGGCAGCGGCTCGGGGCCGCTGACCCCCGCAGAGGTAGCCGCGGCGCGGGCCGATCAGTCGGCGTTCACCATCCGGGGAGGCGACCAGCAGCTGCGCGTGCTGGCCATTCCGGTGGCCAGGCCGGACGGCACCTGGGTGGTGGCCGCCGGGTCCGACCTGGGCGACGTGACCGCCGCCGCCGACAGGGCGGTCCAGGCCCTGGAGGTCGCCGTCCCGATACTCATACTCCTGGCCGCCCTCGGCGCCTGGATGCTCTCCAGCGCCGCCCTGCGGCCGGTCGAGCGGATGCGGGCCGACGCCGCCAACCTGGTCGACCACGACCCGGCCAGCCGGATAACGGTGCCCGCCACCGCCGACGAGCTGGCCAGCCTGGCCCGGACCTTCAACCGGCTGCTGGACCGCCTGACACGTTCCCTGGCCCGCCAGCGTGACCTCATCGCCGACGCCGGTCACGAGCTGCGCACCCCCCTCGCCGTGCTGCGCACCGAACTGGAGCTGGCCGACACCCCGGGCCGGACCCGCGACGAGCTGGCCGACTCGGTCGCCCACGCCCGGGGGGAGCTGGAGCGGCTGTCCAAGGTCGCCGACGACCTGTTGTTCCTGGCCCGGGCCGACAGCGCCGGGCCGCTCGTCCAGCCGGCGGTGACCGACGCCGCCGCCGTGGCCGCCGACGCCGTCCGGGCCCACCGGGCCCGAGCCGACTCCCTCGACGTCTCCCTCGAGTTCGCCGGGCTGGGGCGCCTGAGCGTGGTGGCCGACCCCGGCGCCCTGCGCCGCGCCATCGACAACCTGGTCACCAACGCGCTGGCCGCCTGCGCTCCTGGTGGCACCGTCACGGTCTCGGCGACGGCCACCGACCCGTCCAGCGAGATCGTCGTGGCCGTGAGCGACGACGGGCCCGGGTTCCCGCCCGACTTCCTGCCCGACGCCTTCGGCCGCTTCACCCGGCCCGACCCGGCCCGCTCGCCCGCCGGCGGCGGGGCCGGCCTCGGCCTGGCCATCGTCGCCGAGATCGTCAACGCCCACGGCGGTGCCGCAACCGCCACCAACCGCCCCGGTGGGGGGGCCACCGTGACCCTCACCCTGCCCCGGGAGCCCGCCGGGCCGGCCGGCCTACATCGAATTCCAATCTCGACCACACCACCATGAGCCGGTGGCCAGCCGACTGCCAACTACGCACCAGACCCACGAGAGAGGACGCTTCCGGGGGGCAATGCTCCGCCGGCGCCGTCTGGTGGTGGCGGCCGCCGCCGTCGGGGTAGTCGTGGCGGCTCTCGGCGGGATCTCGGTGGTCGGCGCCGCCACCACCCCGGGCAACGTCCCCTTCAAGGCCAAGTGGGCGGACTGGATGCGGGCCCACGACGGCGCCTTCCTGGTCAACCCGATGGAGAGGTGGTACTACTCCGCGGCCGCCCCCGACCCCGGCGGCCGACCCGGGGTCCTCAATGCCGTTCCGGCCGTTCCTGCTCCTGCCACAGCGGCCCACAAGGGGACGGCCGCCCCGGTCCCCGCCCAGGGTGACCTTGCCCCCCCGACCCCGGTGCCCCTCGTAGTCTCCCCGGCGCTGCCCGGAGAGGGCGGCTGGACACCGACGGGGCCGCTGGTCCACGGGCGGGCCGGGATGTACGTCGCCCAGTTTCGGGCCGACACCACCTACACCGCGGAGATCACCACCGCGGTGTGGCTGGACCCCGCCCGACTGCGGCTCCGGCTCGTCCCCGGCAGCCAGGAGCCGGGGGGCTCGTGGCCGGCCCCTCCCTACCTCGGGGGGGCGGCGCTGGACCACGCGGTGGCGGCGTTCAACGGCGGGTTCCGGATGCAAGACGCCGGCGGCGGGTTCTACCTCGGGGGTCGCACCGCCCAACCGCTCCGCAACGGCGCGGCGTCGGTGGTGATCTACAAGGACGGCCGGGCGACCGTCGGGTCCTGGGGCACCGACGTGAACCTGAGCGGCGACGTCGAAGCGGTCCGCCAGAACCTGGTCCTGTTGGTCGACCACGGCCAGGTGGCTCCCGCCGCCACCCACTCCGACAACTCGATCTGGGGCGACACCCTCGGGGCCGCCACCGTCGTCGCCCGCTCGGGGATCGGGGTGACCTCGGCCGGGGCCATCGTCTACGTCGCCGGCCCGGCGCTCACCGTCAGGACCCTGGCCGAGGCCCTGGCCCGGGCCGGTTGCGTGCGGGCCATGACCCTCGACCTCAACCCCGAATGGGTGACCTTCAACCTCTACCAGCACCCGGACCCGGCGAACCCGGGCCAGGTCAGGGCGGCCAAGCTGTACCCGCAGATGAAGCGCCCGGCCACCCGCTACATCGGCCCGGCTCCCGAGGCTCGCGACTTCTTCACCGTCTCCACCCCCGGAATCTGAAATGCCGGGCCAAAATTCTCAGCCGGAGCCAATCGCCCTCACATCCCCTGAACCCGAAGATGGTCGGAGCAGCACCCAACCGGACCAGGAGGTTCAACCAATGACAGCAACGAGAGCAATGCGGCACCCCTTTCGCGGGGTCAGGCAAAAGCTGCTGGTGGGCAGCATCGTCGCCCTGCCGATCCTTGGCGCCGGCGGTGTCGCCTATGCGGCAACGCTAAGTGGCGGCCCGTCGACGACCCCCCCGGTGGTAAGCCGGCCCGCCGGCAGCACCAGCCCGGCCGTGACCGGCCCGGCTGGCGCCGACACCGCGACGGCCAACGACGGGCCGGACACGCCGGGCCCGGCCGGCGCTGCCGAGCCCGCCGGCGCGGCGGAGACGGACGGGCCGGGCGGCCACCAGGACCCGAGCGGGTCCCAGGTGGACCACAGCTTCAACGGGCAGGAGTAGCGGCAGGGCATCGCCGCGTCGCTGGTGGGGCCGGGTGGCCGGGGGTGGGCCCGCCTCCCGGCCCCACCGGCCTGTCCCCGCCGGCTGGTCGATGGGCCGTGCCCTTCGGTCGAGCCCGCTACTCGGTCAGGCCCTGGAGCCGCCTGGACATCTCGACCCCGGACGGGTCGTCGAGCCCGATGAGGCCGGCGGTGCCGGTGTTGAGCAGCTTGGTGATGTCGCCGTCGACCCGGACCCGGCCACCGAGGAATGCGGCCATGGCCGCCTGGCTGTCCCCGTCGACGATGATGGCCTTGCTGGTCACGTAGTCGGTCGTCACCGTGAGGTCGGGATGGTCGAGGTGGCCGACGTCGATGTCGGGCTCGCCCGAGGAGGTGTCGACGTGGGCCTCCACCCGGCCCGGGTCGAAGGGGACGCCGGTGATGACGAGGTTCATCCTGACCGAGAGGCCGGGCACCGCCGTGCCCTCGTACGTCCGGTCCTGGTACTCCCGGCGAAGCTTGCGGACCTCTTGCATCCATTCGTCGCTGAGGAACGCGAACCTGGTCATGCAGCCGGGCCTCCTTTCACCTAATCCAGCCAGACGGTACTCGCCCGTGGAGCACCCGCCTACCATGGGACGGCCATGACCCCGTCCATATCGGCCGCCGACGTGGCCCACGTGGCCCGCCTGGCCCGCCTGGAGCTCTCCGCCGAGGAGCTGGAGCTATACACCGTCCAGCTGGCCGGCGTGCTCGACCATGCCGCCGACATCGCCGGGCTGGACCTGGCCGGCGTGGTGCCGACCGCCCACCCCCTCCCCCTGGTCAACGTCCTGCGCGACGACGCAGAGGCGCCCTGCCTCCGGCGCGACGAGGTGCTGGCCCAGGCCCCGGCCGCCGAGGACGGGCGCTTCCGCGTGCCGCCGATCCTGGGCCAGGCCCCGTGAGCGCCGCCGGCGCCGGCGCCGCCAGCCCGCCCGGCGCCGGCCCGGCTGCCGCCATCGCCGCCGACGTCCGCTCGGGCCGGCGCTCGGCGCTCGCCGCCCTCGACGAGCACCTGGCCCGCATCGAGGCGCGGGAGCCCGACCTGCACGCCTTCAACACGGTCACGGCCGACCTGGCCCGGGCCCAGGCCGAGGCGGTGGACGCCGCCGTCGCCGCCGGGCGGGATCCGGGCCCCCTGGCCGGAGTGCCGGTGGCGCTCAAGGACAACCTCTGCACCCGCGGCGTCGCCACCACCGCCTCGTCGCTGATCCTGGAGGGCTGGGTCCCCCCCTACGACGCCACCGTGGTGCGCCGGGTGCGCCAGGCCGGCGGGGTGGTCGTGGGCAAGACCAACCTCGACGAGTTTGCCATGGGCAGCTCCACGGAGAACTCGGCCTTCGGGCCGACCCGCAACCCCCACGACCCGACCCGGGTCCCGGGCGGATCGTCGGGGGGCTCGGCGGCGGCGGTGGCCGCCGGCTTCGCACCCCTGGCCCTCGGCTCCGACACCGGAGGGTCGATCCGCCAGCCGGCCGCACTGTGCGGGGTGGTCGGGGTCAAGCCGACCTACGGCATGGTGTCGCGCTACGGCCTGATCGCCTTTGCCAGCTCGCTCGACCAGATCGGGCCCTTCGCCACCACGGTGGCCGACGCCGCCCTCCTGCTCGACGCCATCGCCGGGCCCGACCCGGCGGACTCGACGTGCCTGGTGGAGGCGCCACCTGGCGCCGGCGCCCGGCTGGGCGACGGCGTGGACGGGTTGCGGGTCGGGGTGGTGTCCGAGCTGGCCGGCGCCGAGGGCATCTCCCCCGCCGTGGCCGCCCGGGTGCGCCGGGCGGCCGAGGATCTGGCCGCCGCCGGCGCCCAGGTGGACGAGGTGAGCGTCCCCTCCGCCGTCTACGGGCTGTCGGCCTACTACCTCATCGCTCCCGCCGAGGCCTCCTCCAACCTGGCCCGCTACGACGGGGTCCGCTACGGGCTGCGCCGGCCCGGTGCGGACGTCACCGAGATGTACTGCGCCACCCGGTCGGCCGGCTTCGGCGCCGAGGTCAAGCGCCGGGTGATGCTCGGGACATACGCCCTCTCCGCCGGCTACTACGACGCCTACTACGGCCAGGCCCAGCGGGTCCGCACCCTGATGATCGCCGACTTCGCCGCCGCGTACGCCGACTTCGACGTGCTGGTGGCCCCCACCGCCCCCGACGAGGCGTTCCCCCTCGGGGCCAAGACGGCCGACCCCATGGTCATGTACCTAAACGACGTCTGCACCATCCCCTCCAACCTGGCCGGCCACCCGGCCATCTCGGTGCCGTTCGGGACCGGCCCCGCCGGCATGCCCATCGGGGTGCAGGTCATGGCCCCCGCCCTCGGCGAGGCGGTCATGTTCCAGGTGGCCGCGGCACTGGAGGCGGCGGCGCCGCCCGTGCCCGTCGGGGGGCCGGTGCCCGTCGGGGGGCCGGTGCCTGTCGGGGGGCCGGTGCCTGTCGGGGGGCCGGTGCCTGTCGGGGGGCCGGTGCCGGCCAGGAACGGGTCGTGACCGGCTGGGAGACGGTGGTGGGCCTGGAGGTCCACGCCGAGCTGCGGACCCGGACGAAGCTGTTCTGCGGGTGCCCAAACCGCTTCGGCGACGAGCCCAACACCAACGTGTGCCCGGTCTGCCTGGGCCTGCCCGGATCCCTGCCCGTGCTCAACCGCCAGGCGGTGGAGCTCGCCATGCGAGTAGGCGCCGCCCTGCACTGCCGGATCCAGGCGTCGCTGTTCCACCGGAAAAACTACTTCTACCCGGACCAGCCCAAGGACTACCAGATCAGCCAGTACGACGTGCCCATCAACGCCGACGGCTGGCTGGAGCTGCCCCGGGGCGCCCGCATCGGGGTGGAGAGGGCTCACCTGGAGGAGGACACCGGCAAGACCAGCCACGTGGGCGGAGGCGGCCGCATCCACGACGCCGACCACTCGCTTGTCGACTACAACCGGGCCGGGGTGCCGCTGGTCGAGATCGTGGGCCGTCCCGAGCTGGCCAGCGCGGCGGACGCCCGGGCCTACGTGGACGAGCTGAGGGCCATCCTGGTGGCCGCCGGGGCGTCGGACGGCAAGATGGAGGAGGGCTCGCTGCGGGTCGACGCCAACGTGTCGGTGCGGCCGGCGGGGGACCCCGCCCTCGGCACCCGCTGCGAGATCAAGAACATGAACTCGCTGCGCAGCCTGGGCCGCGCCATCGACTGGGAGGTGGCCCGCCAGGTGGGTTTGGTGGAGGCCGGAGGGAGAGTGGACCAGCAGACCCGGCACTGGGACGAGGCCCAGGGCCGCACGCAGGCCATGCGGTCCAAGGAGGAGGCCAACGACTACCGGTACTTCCCCGAGCCCGACCTGGTGCCGCTCGACCCCTCGCCGGCCTGGCGCCAGGCGGTGGCCACCGCCCTCGGCCCCATGCCGGCCGAGCGCCGGGCCCGGGTGGCGGCGGCGTCGGGCATGGCCGCCGACTCCGACCCGGTGGTCACCGTGGTCCGCCTGGACCTCGACCCCTTCGTCACCGCGGCGACGAGCGCCGGGGCCGACGCCAACCTGGCCGTCAAGCGCCTGGCCAACGAGGTCGGGCCGTTGCTGCGGACCGAGCGGACCGAGCGGGCCGGCGGACCGGGCAGTACCGGCTCGGCGGCGGTGCTCGGCCCCGACGCCTTCGTCCGCCTCCTGATGATGGAGTCGAGCGGCGAGCTCACCACCTCCCAGGCCCGATCGGTGCTCAGGACCATCCTGGCCGACGGGGGGGACCCGGCCCAGGTGGCCGCCGCGGCGGGGTTCGCGGCGATGCCGGCCGGGGACCTGGCTGCCGTGGTGGACCAGGTGATCGGGGCCCACCCGGCCGAGTGGGCCCGCTTCGCCGGTGGCGAGGACAGGCTGGCCGGCCTGTTCGTGGGCCAGGTCAAGGCGGCGTCGGGGGGCAATGCCGACCTGGCGGCGGCGGCCGCTCTGCTGGGGGAGCGCCGGGCCGGCCGGTAGGAGCCATGGCCAGGCCCGGCTCAGGGGGGGCCGGGCAGGGTGCTGGGCGTCGTCGCCGATCCTCCGGCGCCGCCCAGGGTGAAGGTGACGGCGCCGGCGGTGTTGGTGACGGTCACGTCGAGCGGCCTGGTGACGCCGCCGACCATGGCCCGGCAGGCCAGGTGGGCGCCCGGCGCCTCGACCGCCAGCTTGTGGGGGGAGGGGCAGGTCACGGCCGCGCTCTGGCCCACCTGGGTGCCGACCTCGCTCGACAGTGCCGTCTCGGCCTGGGAGACGACGAGCACGGCGTCGGCCAGGACCGGCTGGAACTGGCCGGACGCGGTGATGACGGTGGCATCTATCCGCAGCGTCTGGCTGTCGAGGGCCGCGGTGCAGGCAAACCGCCGGCCCACCCGGGCCTCCACCCCCGCCGGGCAGGTCACCTTGGGGGCGGGCACCGAGAAGCGTCTGGCCAGGCTGGCCCCGATCTGGCGCCCGGCGCCGGCGGCGTCGAGGGTCGTCGTGGACCCGCAGGCGGCCAGGGCGCCGGCGCCCACCGCCAGGACACACCCGGTGGCCACCGCCCGGGCCGCGCTCCACGCCATGGCTGGACACGCTAAGTGACCAAGGCGAGACTGTCGTGGACCGTCGATCTAGGCGGCTGGGCCCGAGGGGGCGGGGACGGGTGGCCAGCCTCCGGGGACGGGTGGCCAGCCTCCGGGGACGGGTGGGTAGCCTCCGGGGATGGCCAACCAGATGAAGCCCCGCAGCTCTGAGGTCACCGACGGCTTCGAGCGGGCGCCGGCCCGGGCCATGCTGCGGGCGGTTGGGATGACCGATGCCGACTGGGACAAGCCCCAGATCGGGGTGGCGTCGTCGTGGAACGAGGTGACCCCGTGCAACATGCCCCTCGACCGGCTGGCCAAGCGGGCCAAGGCGGGGGTGAGAGACGCCGGCGGGTTCCCCTTCGAGTTCGTCACCATCGCCGTCTCCGACGGTATATCCATGGGCCACGAGGGTATGAGGGCCTCCCTGGTCAGCCGGGAGGTGATCGCCGACTCGGTGGAGACGATGATGCACGCCGAGCGCTTCGACGCCGTGGTGACGGTTGCCGGCTGCGACAAGAGCCTGCCCGGGATGCTGATGGCGGCCGCCCGCCTCGACGTGCCGGCGGTGTTTGTCTACGGGGGCACCATCCTGCCGGGGATCGGGCCGGGCGGCGAGGCACTCGACATCACCAGCGTGTTCGAGGCCGTCGGCGCCCGCTCCGCCGGCGCCCTCACCGACGAGGAGCTGGCCCTTATCGAGCGCCGGGCGTGCCCGAGCGAGGGCAGCTGCGCCGGCATGTTCACGGCCAACACCATGGCGGCGGCGGCCGAGGCCCTAGGCATGGCGCTGCCCGGC